>JAODAU010000162.1 GCA_025463615.1 Microbacteriaceae bacterium
CGCACTGCTCGTAAAGACCCTGAAGAACACGGATCGCACGGCGATCGTGCACTTCGCCCTGCGCCAGAAGACCCGCCTGGGTGCCCTTCGCATCCACGGCAAGGTGCTGATGCTGCAGTCGCTGCTCTGGGACGACGAGGTGCGCGAGGCCGACTTCCCCGCCCTGCGGGAGACGACGCGCATCTCGGCGCAGGAGCTCGAGCTCTCCAACGCGCTGGTCGAGAGCTTCTCCGGCAAGTTCACGCCCTCCCGGTTCAACGACGACTACCAGGACGAGCTGAGGAAGCTGGTCGAGGCCAAGCTCAAGAAGGGCGACTCCGTCGACACGGCCGAGACCTTCGGCGAGGAGGACGAGGAGAAGAAGGAGGGCGGCGGCGACGTGCTCGACCTTATGGATGCCCTGCGCAAGAGCGTCGAGAAGAACCGGTCGCGCAAGCGCGCTTAGCCATTACGCGCTTTCTCCTGTGCGTTCAACCCCCTATTGGGAGTTCCCGATGGGCCTACCGTGCGTCTCGTTCAGGTTGCAGACCGCAGCCAACGGACCGAGGAAAGGCACATATCCCCATGAATATCCTCCTGATCGTCATCATCGTCGTGGCCATCGTGCTCGCGATCACCGGCGGACTGGTCCAGTCGTTGAACTTCCTGCTCTGGGTTGGCATCATCCTGGCGGTCATCGCCATCATCGCCTTCCTGGTGCGTGTCATCACGGGTCGGCGCGTCTGACCCTCAGCGTGACGAATGGCGTGACCGGATGGACCCCGGTCGCGCCATTCGTGCGTTAACGACCCGTCGCCCCGGCCGCCGGTGGCCGACGCCCTATCATTCTGGGTATGGACAGGGACGAGGAGGGGGCGGATTCCGCGGGGCCCGACGACTCGATCCTGCCGCCCGGCCCGCGCCGTTCCACCTACGTGCCGCCGGCCGACACCACCCAGATCCCGGCGATCTTCGCGGACGCCCGCACGCCGACGCCGGCGCGGTCGCCCACGCCGGACGAGGCACAGGATGACCCCTCCGACAAGTCGCCCGAGGACTCGCTCGACGACGACCGGCTGCTCGCCGCGTTCGAGGCGGAGACCGCACAGCTCCTGACCACCCCGATCGTCACCGTCGGCTCGAACCGCCCGGCGACCGAGCTCTCCGACCTGCCCGCGCCGACCGGCCCGCCGGTCGTGTTCCCGGAGGTGCCGGAGCCCGAGGCCGAGCCTGAAGAAGACCCCGAGGAATGGGTTCCCGCCGGCACCGGCCGCCACTCGCTCGCCACCACACCGATCGATACCATCGCGACCGACCCAGTCGCGACTGACACAGTCGCGACTGACACAGCCGCGACCGAGCCAGCCGCGATCGACCCAGCCGCGACCGAGCCGCCGCCGATCCCGCGCGACTGGGAGCCCGAGGTCGTGGCCCCGGTGGAGGAGCCGGCGGGCGCGGAGGAGGTCGCGGCCTCGGAGCTGCCTCCGCCGCCGGCATCCGTGGAGCCGTTCGCCGCGCCGCCGCCCGTGATCTACGACCTCGTGGAGCCGGCGCGCGCCGCGCCCGTGTTCGACTTCGAGGCGCTGCGGCAGCCGCCGGTCGTTCCGATCGTGGTCGAGCCGGTCGCGCCGGTCGCCGACGAGCCGATCGCCCCGCCACCACCGGATGCCGAAGCAGCGCCCTTCGCGCCACCGCCGTCGCCCTTCGCGCCACCGCCCCCGCCCTTCGCCCCACCCGTCGACCTCGCGGCCGGCGACGCGGTGCCGCTCGTCACGGATTCGCGCGCCGTGATCGCGCCCGCGGTCGAGGAGGAGCACCGGGACGAGGTAGACGCAACGGATCGTGCGTTCGACGCCGTCATCCTCGCCCCCGCGGTGGACGAGCCCGTGACCGGCAGCGCGCCGATCCAGCCGATGGCGAGCCCGCGGGTGCCGGAGCACGTGGTGGTGCTCGACGACGGCCGGCCCGTGGGCCCGAGCGCGCTGGCGGTCGAGGCGCCCGGCCTCGAACCGACGCCTGTCGACCGGCGAGTGGGGCGCGCGTCGCGCCTGTTCTGGCTGTGGTTCGCGGCCAACTCCTCCGTGCTGAGTGTCGCCTTCGGTGCCGTGATCCTCTCGCTCGGCATGAGCCTGCGGCAGGCCGCGGCCGCGACGTTCCTCGGCATCGTGGTCTCGTTCGTGCCGCTCGGACTCACCACGCTCGCGGGCAAGTGGAGCGGCCAGCCGACGATGGTGATCTCGCGGGCGACGTTCGGCGTCGTGGGCAATGTCGTTCCGGCCGTGCTCGCGGTGGTGACGCGGGTGTTCTGGGGCGCGGTGCTGCTCTGGATCGTCGGGCTCGCGACGGCGCACATCATCGTCACGGCGAGCGTTGCCGGGCCGTTCGACGAGACGCAGCTGACCGCCGCGGTGATGGTGCTCGGCTTCCTCATCGCGGTCGGGGTCGCGGTGCTGGGCTACGGCCTGTTCGCGCGGATCCAGCTGGTGCTCGCCATCGTGTCTGCGCTGCTGGTGGTCGGCTTCGTCGCGATCACCTGGCACCGCGTCGACATCGGCACCGCTCTCACGGTGCCCGACGGGCCGTGGATCCTGGTGCTGACGGGCGTCGTGCTCGTGTTCAGCTTCGTCGGTCTCGTGTGGGTGAACAGCGCCTCCGACCTGGCTCGGTACCAGCGGCCGTCGAGCTCAGGCGGCGCCGCGATGATCTGGGGTCCGCTCGGCACGGTGATCGCGCCGCTCGTGCTCATCGTCTACGGGGCCCTGCTCGCGGCCTCCAGCCCTGACATCCTGTCGGGGCTGTCGACGGACCCGCTCGGTACGATCGCGAGCATGCTCCCCGGCTGGTACCCGATCCCGCTGGTCGCCGCGACCGCGCTGAGCCTCCTGTCGGGCGTGGTGCTCACCATCTACTCCGGCGCGTTCGCTCTCCAGGCGGTCGGGCTGCAGGTGCACAGGGCCGTCACGGCGATCATCGTGGGTGTGCTCGTGCTGGCGGTCGCCATCCTGATCTCGGTGAGCTCGCTCGACGTGGTGACGGTGTTCCGTGACCTCGCGACGACGCTCGCCGTGCCGGTCGCCGCCTGGGCCGGCCTCGTGACGGCCGAGATGATCCTGCGGAAGCGTCGGTTCGACTCGGAGTCGCTGCTGCGCCGCGGCGGGGTCTACCCGGACGTCAACTGGGTGAACCTGGGCGCGATGATCGGGGCGACCGTGATCGGCTTCGGCCTCACCACCGCGACGGTCGGCTGGCTCGCCTGGCAGGGCTACCTGTTCCGCCTGTTCGGCGTGGACCTGCGCGGCGACCTCGCCGGCACCGACCTCGGTGTGCTCGTCGCGCTCGCCCTCGGCGTGCTCACGCCGTTCGTTGCCGGCGTGCGCACCATCCGCGCGCAGGAGCGCGTGCGACTGTCGCCGGACCGCTGGACGCGAGCCGCGGGCTCCGCACAAAACTAGACTGGGCGAATGCCTCCCACCGTCGCCGACATCAGCAGCGTCGTCGAACGACTCTGGCCGATCGCCGGGGCCGAGGGGTGGGATGCCGCGGGCCTGCTCTCCGGCGACCGCGCGGCCAGCGTCTCCCGCATCCTGCTCGCCGTCGACGCCGTGCCGGATGTTGCGGACGAAGCCATCGCCGCCGGCGCCGACCTGCTGCTCGTGCACCACCCGCTGCTGCTGCGCGGGGTGACCACCGTGGCCGAGGACCGGTTCAAAGGCGCGGTGCTCGCGCGGCTGATCCGCGGCGGCTGCGCGCTCATCTCGGCCCACACGAACGCCGACATCGTCGAGACGGGCACGTCGGCTGAGCTGGCCTACCGGCTCGGGGTGATCGACGCGTCGCCGATCGTTGCCACCGCCTCGCCGACGCAGGGCATCGGGCGCGTCGGTCGACTCGCGGAGCCGACGACGCTGGGGAGGTTGGCGCGGAGGCTCGGCGACATTCTGCCCGCCACGGCTTCCGGTATCCGCGTCTCCGGCGACTTCGATCGCGAGATCGAGACCGTTGCGCTCTGCGGGGGAGCGGGCGACAGCCTGCTCGGCGAGCCGGCCGTGCTCGCCGCGGACGTGTACATCACGTCCGACCTGCGCCACCACCCGGCCAGTGCATTCCGCGAGGACGCCAGGCTCGTCGGCGGCCCCGCGCTGATCGACGTGTCGCACTGGGCCAGCGAGTGGCTCTGGCTCGAGACCGCCGCGCAGGAGCTGCGGCGCGAGCTGCCCGGGGTGGACGTGCTCGTCAGCGACCTGCGCACCGACCCCTGGGACTTCACCATTGTCCAATAAACGAACGAGGACCCTTTGTCACTGAAAGCTAGCCCGGACGACCAGGCGCACCTGCTCGAACTCCAGGCCATCGACACGAAGCTGCGGCAGCTGGACCACCGCGCCAAGACCCTCCCGGAGACCGCCGTGCTCGCGGGCCTCGGCAGCGAGGCCGACGCGCTGCGCATCGAACGCCTCAGCGCCACGGGCGCGGTCGAGGACGCGAAGCTCGAGCTCTCCCGGGTCGAGTCGGACGTGTCGCTGGTGGAGACGCGCATCGCCCGGGACAGCGAGCGGCTGCAGGGGTCGTCATCCGTCAAGGATGTCGCCGGCCTCGAGAGCGAACTGGCCGGCCTGCACAAGCGCCAACTCGACCTCGAGGAGATCGAGCTCACCGTCATGGAGAAGCTCGAGGCCCTCGAGGCGGCCGAGCGCGAGCTGACCGAGAAGCTGCGCGAGCTGGAGGAGCGGATCGCCGCCACCGCGGCCGTGCGCGACGAGCAGCTCGCGACCCTCAACAGCGAGCGCACGCACGCGGCCGCCAACCGGGCGACGATCGCGGGCAAACTCCCGGCCGACCTCCTCGCCCTCTACGAGCGCCAGCGGGAGCGCTACGGCTTCGGGGCGTCGCTGCTGCAGTACGGCGTCTCCAGCGCGAGCGGCGTCAAGCTCAACGAGAACGACATGCAGACGGTGCGGGCCGCGGCGCCGGACGACGTGATCCTCTGCCCCGACAGCAACGCGATCCTCGTGCGCACCGCCGAGTCGGGTCTCTGATGGCGCGGCTGCTGCTCATCGAGGCCGACGGCGGGTCGCGGGGCAACCCGGGGGTCGCGGCATCCGGCTCCGTGGTCATCGACGGCGCGACGGGCGAGGTTTTGGCGGAGGTCGGGCGTTACCTCGGGCACGCGACCAACAACGTCGCCGAGTACACCGGTCTGGTCGAGGGCGTGCGCAAGGCGCTCGAGATCGACCCGGACGCCGAACTGCACGTGCGCATGGACTCGAAGCTCGTGGTCGAGCAGATGTCGGGACGCTGGAAGATCAAGCACCCGGACATGGCCGAGCTCGCCGCCGTCGCCCGCGGCCTCCTGGTGGGAACGCCCGTGAAGTTCGAGTGGGTGCCGCGCGCGCAGAACGCCCGGGCGGATCGCGTGGCCAACCTCTCGATGGACCTCCGGGGCGACATCGGCGGCTAGGCTGTCAGACGAATGGGCCGGCAAGACGGTCGCGTCGGCGCCTCGGCTCTCGGGTCGGGTGCCGCCGAGGAACGTCCGGGCTCCGCAGGGCAGGACGGTGGGTAACGCCCACCCGGGGTAACCCGCGAGCAAGTGCAACAGAGAGTAGACCGCCAGGGACCTCGGTCCCCGGTAAGGCTGAAACGGTGGTGTAAGAGACCACCAGCGGTCCGCGTGATCGGACCGGCTAGGTAAACCTCGTCCGGAGCAAGGTCAGACAGGAAGCTATGGGGCTGCCCGTCCCGCTGTCGGGTAGACCGCTGGAGGGCTGCGGCAACGTAGTCCCGAGATAGATGGCCGTCGATGTCACGAAAGTGACGGGACAGAACCCGGCGTAACAGCCGGCCCATTCACCATCCCGTCAGTGGCTTATGTCGACGCCGGCTTCGATGAGGTGGCGGCGAAGCCCCTCGACACCGTCGAACAGGTGGGTGCGCATCGAGAGGCTGTCTGCGCCGGTGAGCTTCGACGCGGAGTCGTCGGTGAAGAAGACCTCCTCCGCCTCCACGCCGAGCGCGCGAAGCACGTACTCGAAGGCGCGAATGTCGGGCTTCACGTAGCCGATCGCCGCCGAATTGAAGATCGCGTCGAACCGGTCGCCGATGCCCAGCGAATCGATCTCCGCGGGGATGGTGTCGGTCCCGTTTGTGAGCACGGCCGTAGTCAGCCCCGCGGCGCGCAGCTCGTCGGAGAGGTGCAGGAGGGCGCCATCGACGACCGCCGGTTGGACGCCCCACTCTGCGGCGGCCGCCGGGTTTGCGGCCAGTTCGCCGATCCGTCGCACCCACTCCATGCGGCTGATTCGACCGCTCGTCACGTCTTCGATCAGGGGCTTCGCGTAGGCGATGCCATCGAAAGTTCCTGTGGCTATTCCGTGCCTGCGCTCGATATCTGCGACGTAGCTCGCGTCGAAGTGTCGGATGACTCCGTCAAGGTCGAAGAGGACTACGCGGATCATCGGACGATCTTCTCGCACGATCGGCGCGAGGGGGAGGAATGTCGGTGGTCGGTTGCATGATGATTACGTGACCACAACGACTCTTCTTGCCGAACTCGCGGCTGTTGCCGCTGAGCAGCGCGCGCTCGACGCGCGGCGTGTGGTGTTGGCGGGCGAGTTGGCGGCGTTGTCCGACCGGTCGCTGGGTGAGGCTGGGATTGCGCGGCGGGCGGGGTTCCGTAGTGCGGCGTTCATGCTCGCAGACTTGTGGCAGGTGAGCGTGGGTGAGGCGCGTCGGTTCTGCGAGGTTGGACTCGCGACGCGGGCGCGGCAGGCGTTGGATGGGTCGCCGTTGCCGGCCCGGTTTCAGGTGGTTGCGGACGGGATCGCGTCGTGCACGCTCGGGATTGCGGCGGCGGGAGTGATCGTGCGGGAGCTGGAGGCCGCGTCTGTGCGGTGCTCGGCGGAGGCTCGGCGGGAGGCGGAAGAGCTCTTGGTGTCCCGGGCGGCGGAGTTCACGGTTGCGGAGCTGCAGATCGTGGCCCGGCACGCACATGAGGTGTTGGATCAGGACGGGTCCGAGCCCCGGGATGTGCGACAGAAGGCACGGCGGTCGCTGCGGTTCATCCCCGACTCGGACGGGATGATCCGTTTGCAGTGGGTGATGGCACCGGAGACCGCCGGGCTCGTGCGGGCGAACCTGAACGCAATTGTCGGTGCTGAGTTGCGCGCGGCACGGGAGACCGATGTGCCCGACGATCGCACGCTGGAGCAGCGGCGGGCGGATGCGGCAGAGCAGGTGTTCCGGCATGCGGCGTCGTGCACCAAGACCGGTGGTGACCGCCCGACGGTGTCGATGGTCGTGCGGCTGAGCCTGCAGGATCTCCGTTGCGGGACCGGTACCGCGTTGATCGACGGTGTCGCCGAACCGATCTCGATCGCTACCGCCCGCAAACTCGCCGCCGACGCGGAACTGATCCCAATGGTGTTGGGCGGTCCGGGTGAGGTGTTGGATGTGGGGCGTGGGCAACGGTTGTTCACGAAGGCGCAACGATTGGCCCTGATCGAACGCGACGACGGATGCGCGTTCACCGGGTGCACGAGCCCGCCCGCGTTCGCCGAGGCACACCACATCCAGTGGTGGTCACACGGCGGACAAACGGATCTGTCGAACGGGGTGATGCTGTGCGCGTTCCACCACCACCGGGTGCACGACGACGGGTGGGAGATCGACGTTCGCGAGGGTGTGCCGTACCTCATCCCGCCGCCCTGGGTCGACCCGACACGACGAGCACGGCGTGGCGGACGCGTGGAACTGAAGGCAGCAGCATGAACGCCATTGCGGCTGTGCCCGCTTGTGATGGGACTGCGTCACGCATCGGGAACGAAGCGGTACCCCATCCCCGGCTCGGTGAGCAGGTACTTCGGGTGGGCGGGCACCGGCTCGAGCTTCTTGCGCAGCTGGCCGAGGTAGAGGCGGAGGTATCCGTCCTCCTTCTCGTACCCCGCACCCCAGACCGTCTCGAGCAGGTGGTGCTTGGTCACGAGACGGCGCGGGTTGCGCGCCAGCACCTCGAGGATGTGCCACTCGGTGGGCGTGAGCTTGACCTGCTCGCCGGCGCGCGTGACCGTGTGCGCCGCGAGGTCGACGGTGACGTCGCCGAAACGAGTGGCCGGCTCGTCCGAGTCGGGAACGACCCGCCTGCTCAGGGCTCGGATGCGGGCGAGCAGTTCGTCGATCTGGAACGGCTTCGTCACGTAGTCGTCGGCGCCCGCATCGAGGGCGTCCACCTTGTCGGCCGAGTCGCTGCGACCGCTGACCACGAGGATCGGCACGGTCGTCCAGCCGCGCAGCCCCTCGATCACCTGGATGCCACTGAACCCCGGCAGGCCGAGGTCAAGCACCACGAGCTCGGGCCGGGTCTTCGCGGCGACGTCGAGCGCCTCGGGCCCGGAGCGCGCGATCGAGACCTCGTACCCCCGGGCGACCAGGTTGATGCGCAGCGCGCGCAGGATCTGCGCGTCGTCGTCCACGATGAGGATCTTCATCCGATCGCCCCCTGCTCGGGCGCGGCTGGGAGCGACATGACCATGGTCAGCCCGCCGCCGGGCGTCTCCTCGGCATCGAGCGAGCCGCCCATCGCCGTCATGAAGCCGTTCGAGAGCGCCAGGCCGAGCCCGATGCCGGTGGTGTTGTCGGTGTCGCCGAGGCGCTGGAACGGCTGGAAGGCCTCCGCCAGCCGCGACGGCGGAATACCGGGTCCGTGGTCGACGACGCGCAGCTCGACCCGCCCGCCGAACGTGCTGCCGGCGACGACAGGGGGAGTGCCGGGCGGCGAGAAGCGCAGCGCGTTGCTCACCAGGTTGGCCAGCACGCGCTGCACCAGCACGGCATCCGCGATCACGGGCGGCAGGTCGGCCGGCAGGTCGACCGCTACCGCGCCCACCGGCGCCTGCAGCTCGTCGAGCGCGAGCGGCACGACCTCCTCCAGCCCGATTGTGCCGAGGCTGATCGGCAGCACCCCGGCCTGCAGGCGACTGGCGTCGAGGAGGTCCGCGACCAGGTCGGCGAGTCGGTGCAGGGACGTGTCCGCGGTCTCGAGCAGCTCGTCGCGATCGCGCTCGCTCCACGTGATGTCGGTGCTGCGCAGGCTCGACACGGCGGCGGTGGCGGAGGCGAGCGGGGTGCGCAGGTCGTGGCCGACGGCGGCGAGCAGCGCGGTGCGCAGCCGGTCCGCCTCCTCCAGCGGCCGCAGCCCTGACGCCTCGGTGCGCAGCCGGTCCTGCTCGAGGGCCGCCGCGATCTGCGAGGTGAATGCGTCGAGCACGCGGCGGTCGGATGCCGGAACCTCGCGCCCGGAGAGCACGACCGACCCGCCCTCGAACGCCACCCTCGCGCTCGGTGCGTCAACGGTGGCCGCGCCGGCCTCGTACACCCGGTCCTCACCGCGGAAGACGGTCACCGCGCTGAGGCCGAACGCCTCCCTGAGCCGGTTCGCGAGCGCCTCGACGGCGTTCTCACCGCGGATGATGCTGCCGGCCACCGTCGCGAGCGTCTCGGCCTCCGCGGCCGACCTTCGGGCCGCGCGACTGCGGCTCGCGGCCTGGTCCACCACGATCGAGACGAGCACGGCCACGGCCAGGTAGATGAGAAGCGCGACCACGTGCGAGGGCGTGGCGATCCGCACCGTGTAGAGCGGAGGGAGAAAGAAGAAGTCGAGGCAGAACCCCACCGCGACGGCGGAGACGACCGCCGGCCAGATGCCGCCGACCAGGGCGACTATCACCACGAGCAGCTGGAAGGCGAGCACATCCGCGACCAGGCTGTCGTCGCTGCGGAACGCGGAGAGCACGAGTGTGAGCAGGGGGATGCCGACGACGGCGAGCACGAAGCCGGCCACCCGCCTGCGCAGCGTGAGCGCGCTCGACGGCCGCGGCAGCGGGAGCGAGCCGTCGGAGGCGTGCGACACGATGTGCACGTCGATGTCGCCGGATGCCCGGATCACGGTCGCCCCGACGCCCTGCCCGCCGAGGAACGCGGCGAGGCGACCCCGGCGGCTGATCCCGATCACGAGCTGGGTCGCGTTCACCCCGCGCGCGAAGTCGGTGAGCGCGGTCGCGACGTCGTCGGCCACGACCTGGTGGTACGTGCCGCCGAGCGACTCCGCGAGGGCGCGCTGGGCGACCAGCGACCCGGGATCGGGCTCGGTGAGGCCGTCCGGGCTCGCCACGTGCAGGGCGAGCAGCTGGCCGCCGGTCGTGCGCGACGCGATGCGCGCGCCCCGGCGGATGAGCGTGTCGCCGACCGCGCCGCCGGGCAGCGCCACGACCACCCGCTCGCGGGCCTCCCAGCGACCGCGTATGCCGTGCTCGTCGCGATAGGCCTGCAGCGCGACATCCACGTCGTCGGCGAGCCAGAGCAGTGCCAGCTCACGCAGGGCGGTGAGGTTGCCCACCCGGAAGTAGTTGGAGAGTGCGGCGTCGATGGTCATGGACGGGTAGACCAGCCCGCGCGCGAGTCGGTCGCGCAGCGCGTCGGGCGCGAGGTCGACGAGCTCGACCTGGTCGGCAGCGCGCAGCACCGAGTCGGGGATCGTCTCGCGCTGCGGCACCCCGGTGATCGCCCGCACGACGTCGTTGAGCGACTCGATGTGCTGCACGTTCACCGTCGAGATCACGCTGATGCCCGCCTCGAGCAGGGTGTCGACATCCTGCCAGCGCTTCTCGTGCAGCAGGCCGGGCGGATTGCTGTGCGCGAGCTCGTCGATGAGCGCCCACTCGGGGCGCCGCGCGGTGAGCGCGTCGACGTCGAGCTCACCGAGCTCCACCGAGCGGTGCGTCACGCGCACCCGCGCGACCTGTTCGAAGCCCTCGGCCAGCTCGGCCGTCGCCTCGCGGCCGTGCGTCTCGACCAGCCCGATCACCACGTCGTGACCCTGCTGCCGCAGTCTCCTGCCCTCCTCGAGCATCGAGAAGGTCTTGCCCACCCCGGGTGCTGCGCCGAGGTAGACCTGCAGGAATCCGCGGCTCACCGGCCTACCGCCCGGCGGCGAGCGAGGCTGCGCCCATGATCCCGGCGTTGTTGCGGAGGGTCGCCGGCACCATGGGGGTATCGATCTTCACGAGCGGCAGGAAGTCCTGGTACTGCTTCGAGACGCCGCCGCCCACGATGATGAGGTCCGGGTGGAAGTACTTCTCCAACGCGGAGTAGTAGACCTGCAGGCGCGCGGCCCAGTCCTCCCAGGAGAGGTCCTCGCGCTCCTTGGCCGAATACGACGCCTTCGTCTCGTAGTCGACGCCCTCGAGCTCGAGGTGGCCGAGCTCCGCGTTCGGGATGAGCACGCCGTTGTAGATGAGCGCGCTGCCGATTCCCGTGCCGAGGGTGGTCAGGATGACGAGGCCCTTCTGGCCCTCCGCGGCGCCGAAGATCGTCTCGGCGTAGCCGGCGGCATCCGCGTCGTTCACGAACTTGATGTCGCGGCCGAGCTTCTTCTCGAACAGCTTCTCGGCCTCGAGCCCGATCCACGTCTTCGAGACGTTGGCCGCCGAGAGGGTCTTGCCCTTGATCACGACGGCCGGGAAGCAGACCCCGACCGGTTCCTTCTTGCCGGCGTCAAGCTGCTCGATGATCTTCGCGACGGTGTCGACGATGTCCTTCGGCTCGCCGCCCTCGGGCGTGGGCAGCTTGATGCGGTCGCTGAGCATCTTGCCGGTCGACACATCGACGATGGCCCCCTTGATGCCGGTCCCGCCGATATCGATACCAACCGCTTTGTCAGCCATGGAGCCATTCTCTCGTGTTTTGTTCGGGGAGTTCGGAAGGTCAGGGGAGTGTGAGCACTTCGGCGCCGCGTTCGGTCACCACGAGGGTGTGCTCGAACTGGGCGCTGGGACTGCGGTCGCGGGTGACGACGGTCCAGCCGTCCGCCCACATCTCCCAGTCGGGTGAGCCGAGCGTGAGCATGGGCTAGATGGTGAAGACCATGCCCGGTTCGATCGCCGTGGAGTGCGCGGGCGCCGCGTCGTAATGCGGGATCACGAGCCCGGAGTGGAACGCCGTGCCGACCCCGTGCCCGGTGAAGTCGCGCACCACGCCGTAGCCGAAACGCTTTGCGTACGACTCGATCGCGCGGCCGATCACGTTCACGGCCCGCCCCGGCGCGACGGCACGGATGCCCCGCTCAAGCGACTCGCGCGTGCGCTCGACGAGCGCGGTCACCTCGGGGCCCGCCTCGCCCACCACGAAGGTGCGGTTGCTGTCCCCGTGCACGCCGCCCTTGTACGCGGTGATGTCGATGTTGACGATGTCGCCGTCCTCGAGCACCGTGTCGTCCGGGATGCCGTGGCAGATCACCTCGTTCACCGAGCTGCAGAGCGACTTGGGGAAACCGCGGTAGCCGAGGGTGGAGGGATACGCGTCGTGCGCGACCATGTACTCGTGCCCGATGCGGTCGAGCTCGTCGGTCGTGATGCCCGCGCGCACGTGCGAACCGACGAGCGTGATCGCGTCCGCGGCGATGCGGCCCGACTCGCGGATGCGCTCGACCGCGTCCGGGGCGTAGACGTCCGACCCGGTAAACTCGCGCGGCCCCGCGTGGCCGACGTACTCGGGGCGCGGGATGTGGCGGGGTACCGTGCGCTGTGGAGAGAGCCGCCCCGGCGTGAGATGGCCGTGCGAATCCCTGGGCATATCATCGATTTTAGGCGAGCGAAGGAGCCACGATGACCGACTGGTACTACAACATCCGCACCGGAGAGGTCGAGGAGGGACGCCAGTCGCTGGCATCCGACCTCGACGGCCCGTTCGCCACCCGCGAGGAGGCCGCGCGCGCGCCCGAGATCATCGCCGAGCGCTCGCGCAAGTGGGCCGAGGACGAGGCGAAGAACAACTAGCCCGCACTACTCGTACTCGTGTTCCGGGGCCGGGTAGGCGCCGGACGTGACGTCCTCGATGTAGCGGCCGACGGCCTGGATGGCCTGCGCCGCGATGACGCTCGATTCACGGATGAGATCGACGGATGCCGCGGGGTAGACGTCTCCGCCGGTGTAGTTCGCCGGCGCCTTCTTTCCCACGTACTCGGGGCGTGCGATCGACTGCG
>JAODAU010000179.1 GCA_025463615.1 Microbacteriaceae bacterium
GACGATGCCGTCGGCCAGCTCGACGTCGACGACGGAGCCGTCGGGGAGCGTGGCGTTGGTGAGGAGGTCGAGGCGGCGCGGGAGGCTCGTCACGGTGCTTCGCCTCCCAGGGTTTCGACTGCTCGAGCGACCGCAAGCACCGTTGGTTCGGCCGCTCTCGAATGTTGATACTCTCAACATCACCGAATCTATGGACGCCCTGTTTCCGTCATGTAACGCTCCGATTGCGACGTGTTAAGTCTCGGTAGACCGACTTGCCGCCGGCCCCGAGCGTCCCGGATGCTCGAACCGCCCCCAAGGTCTGGAGGACCCCGTAACCACAGTCGACGTCGCCATCGACAGGCAGTCCGCGCTGCTCGGTGCGCGCATCCGCGAGCTGCGCCTCGCGCGGGGCCTCACGCTGGTGCAGCTCGCCGCGACCGCCGAGCTCTCGCACCCGTTCCTCAGCCAGCTGGAGCGCGGGCGGGCGCGGCCGAGCATGGTCTCGCTGGAGCGGATCGCGCGCGCTCTCGGCTCCAGCCAGCTCGAGCTGATCGCCGCCGCGGAGGACGAGGACGAGTCGCCCGACCAGCCCGACATCGTGGTCGTTCACGCCGACGAGGGCACGCGCGGCCCGTACGGCGGCGGCGAGGGTCGGCTGCTCGTGCACGGGCACCGGCGCTTCCACCCCATGGAGTTCACCGGCGACAACATGGATGCCGGCGACTTCTACGAGCACGAGGGCGCCGAGTTCCTCACCGTGGTGTCCGGCCACATCTCGGTCGACTTCGAGGGGCGGGACTCGTCGGAGCTCGGCCCGGGCGACTCGATCTACTTCGAGGGCGGCATCCGCCACCGCTGGCGCGGCACCGAGCCCGGCGGCTACCGGCTGTTCGTGGTGAAGGAGAAGCCGGAGCGATGACGGGGGAGATCACGGTCCGCGTCGCGGCGCGCACGATGGCGGCGGAGTCCGTGGTGCTGCTCGACCTGGTGGCGAACGCCGGCGGCGACCTCGCGGCGTGGGAACCCGGCTCGCACATCGACGTGCTGCTGCCGCGCGGCGGCGAGCGGCAGTACTCGCTCATCCCGTCGCCGGTCGCCGGGCAATGGCGCATCGGCGTGCTGCGCGAGGCCGACGGTCGCGGTGGATCGACGTGGCTGCACGACGAGGTGGAGGTGGGGCGCACCATCCGCGTGCGCGGGCCGCGCAACCACTTCGCGTTCGCGCCCGTCGCCGGGCAGCGCTACCTGTTCCTGGCGGCCGGGATCGGGATCACGCCGATCGCGTCGATGGTCGCGGCGGCCCCTCCCGGGTCGTACGAGTTCCACTACTCGGGGCGCACCCGGGCCGGGATGGCGATGCTCTCGCTATTTCCGAATGCGGTGCTCCACGTCTCGGACGAGGGATCGCGCCTCGACCTGGCCGCGCTCGCCGCCACCCTCGAGCCCGGCACCCAGATCTACTGCTGCGGGCCCGCGCACTTCATCGAGGCGGTGGAGGCGGTCGCGGGCGGGCACACACTCCACGTCGAGAGGTTCGAGGCGCGGACGTTCGGGGAGCCCGTGTGGAACGAGCCCTTCGAGGTCGAGCTGGAGCTGAGCGGCGAGACGCTGACCGTGGAGCCGGGGCGCAGCATCCTCGAGGTCGTCGAGGAGGCGGGCGTGTTCGTGCTCTCGAGCTGCCGGGAGGGCACCTGCGGCACCTGCGAGACGCCGGTGATCTCGGGCGAGGTGGAGCACCGCGACTCGATCCTCACGCCGGACGAGCAGGCGCAGAATGCGGTGATGTACATCTGCGTGTCGCGGGCGGCGTGCCCGCGGTTGGTGCTGGAGCTGTAGCTTGCGTCGTGCACTGACGGCGCTGGGGTTCGTCGCCGTCTGCGCGCTGATCGTCGCGCTTGGGATGCACGAGTCGAACTCGGCCTCGCTGGTGCGCGTCGGCGGCCACAGCGCGCTCATCGGAAACGCGATGATCGGCGGTCACTCCCGTGGCGTCGATGGCACGCTCGAGTGGATGCCGGGCGGGTGCCTCGCGCTGCGCGGGCAGGGCGGCAGGGTGTGGATGTTGCGGGCGCCCGGCAATTCGCGGCTGACGGCCACGGGCATGCGGCTTCCGGGTGCCAGCGCGATCGCGGTCGGCAGCAGGGTCTCGCTCAGAGGGGTGAAGGTCGCGACATCCGCCGGCACGCCCTGCAGGCCTGACGCGGTTCTCTTCTTCTGGTCGATGGAGCGGCTGTAGCGGCGCGCCGCTCAACAGGATGAATCGGGGGTTCGCGCCCGTCGACAGGACACATTGGACTCCAGGCGCCCTTCCGTCCTGTTGAAGGGAGGGCGGCTAGCGCCCGACGCGCTCCGCCAGTCGCGCCACGATCTCCGCCTCGTCGGCGTTGACCAGCCGGTAGTCGCGCACGACCACCTCGCCGTTCACCACCACGTGCTTCGGCCGGCGGCCGGGGGAGGCCCAGAGCAGGCCGGCGACGGGGTCGGCCACGCCGGCATCCGCGACGCCGGAGACGTCCCAGACGCAGAGGTCGGCTGCGGATCCGGGGCGCAGGTTGCCCAGCTCGGGGCGACCGAGGCCGATCGCGGACCCCTCCGTGGCCATGCCGAGCACCTCGCGCGCGGCGAGCGGCGGACCCACCAGCGGGGCGACCTGCATGGCGAGCCGGGCATCCGCGAGCAGGTGCCCGGCGTCGTTGCTGCCGCCGCCGCTCGTGCCGAGCCCCACCACGATTCCCGCGGCCCGCAGCTTCGCCACGGGTGCCACGCCCCAGCCCATCGGCAGGTCGCAGCCCGGCGCGTGCGTCGCCGTGATGCCGGATGCCGCCAGCCGCTCGATCTCCCCGTCGGTCACGTCGCAGAGGTGCGCCAGCGTGACCCCGGTCTCGAGCCAGCCCCACTCCTCAAGCAGCGCGAGCGGCCGCTTGCCGTACTTTTCCAGGGCGATCGCGACATCCACCTGCTCGTTGGCCTGCGTGCGTCGCCGCAGCCCGAACTCGGCCGCCACCTCCGCCAACAAAACGAAGGATTCCTGGCTGTCGGAGTGCACCCCGGCGGGCCCCACGGCCAGTTGGAGCATTCCGTCCTGCGTTTTCGGGAGCAGCGAGCGGGCTATCGCCCGGGCCGAGGATGCCGCCACCCGAGGCTCATCGCGGGCGGCCCCCCGCACGAACACGAGCCGACCCCCCAGCGCCCTCGCGGCGTCGGCCGTGGCGTTCGCGATCCCCACGTCATCCGCCCCGGAGGGCCACGTCAGGTGGTGGTCCGCCACCGTCGTCACCCCGCTGAGCAGCCCCTCGGCGACGCCGACGGATGCCGCAGCCCCCGCCAGTGCGGGGTCCACGCCCACCTCGGCGTACGCGGCGGCCATCGTCGGCAGCCACGTCGCCATGGGCACGCCGCGCGTTCCGGGCAGCGTGCGGAAGGCGCTCTGCAGCAGGTGGTGGTGCGCGTTGACCAGACCGGGCGTCACCACGCAGCCCGTCGCATCGAGCGTCGCGGCACCCGTCACCGAGGTGACGACCTCGCCCCCGCCTGTGTGCAGGTCGCCGCGGGTCTCGGTGGCCTCGTCGATCATGATGCGCTCGGCGCCGGTGATGGTCAGCATGCTGATGGTCTACCAGCCGGATGTGTCG
>JAODAU010000326.1 GCA_025463615.1 Microbacteriaceae bacterium
GACGATCGAGACCAGTCCGGTCACCGACATCGCGGGTGCCCGCGTCCTGGCCAAGCTCGGCGACTCGGTCACGACCGACCACATCTCGCCGGCCGGCTCGATCAAGGCGGACAGCCCTGCCGGGACCTACCTGCAGGCCCACGGCGTCGACCGTAAGGACTTCAACTCCTACGGCTCGCGGCGCGGCAACCACGAGGTGATGATCCGGGGCACCTTCGCCAACATCCGTCTCAAGAACCAGCTGCTGGACGGCGTCGAGGGCGGCTACACCCGCGACTTCACCCAGCCGGATGCCCCGCAGTCGTTCATCTACGACGCGAGCGAGCGCTACCAGGCGGCCGGCACCCCGCTCGTGATCTTCGCGGGCAAGGAGTACGGATCGGGTTCCAGCCGCGACTGGGCCGCGAAGGGCACGAGTCTCCTCGGGGTCAAGGCGGTCATCACCGAGAGCTTCGAGCGCATCCACCGCTCCAACCTCATCGGCATGGGCGTCGTGCCGCTGCAGTTCCCCGCCGGCGAGAGCTGGGGGTCGCTGGGCCTCGACGGCACCGAGGTCGTGAGCATCTCGGGGCTCGAGGAGCTCAACAACGGAACCACCCCGAAGACGGTGCACGTCACGGCCGCCCCGAGCGAGCACTCGCCCGCGGGCAGGCAGACCGTCGAGTTCGACGCGGTCGTGCGCATCGACACCCCCGGGGAGGCGGACTACTACCGCAACGGCGGCATCCTGCAGTACGTACTCCGCTCGCTCGTCTAGCACTAGGGCATGGCACGTCCCCAGGTTTCTGCGCGGTCAAAGCGTAGGCTGGGGGACATGTCACTGCTCGAGAACATCCACGGTCCCCGCGACCTGGACGGCCTCTCGCAGGAGCAGCTCACCGAGCTTGCGGGCGAGATCCGCGCCTTCCTGATCGCCGAGGTCTCGAAGACCGGCGGGCACCTGGGTCCCAACCTCGGCGTGGTCGAACTGACCATGGCCGTGCACCGCGTCTTCGACTCCCCGCACGACGCGATCGTGTTCGACACCGGCCACCAGAGCTACGTGCACAAGCTGCTCACCGGCCGCCAGGACTTCTCGCACCTGCGGGAGCGGGGCGGCCTCGCGGGCTACCCGCAGCGCTCCGAGTCGGTGCACGACATCGTCGAGAGCTCGCACGCCTCCAGCTCGCTGAGCTGGGCCGACGGCATCTCGCGGGCCTTCCAGATGACCGGCCAGAAGCATCGCCACGTGGTCGCTGTCGTCGGCGACGGCGCCCTCACCGGCGGCATGACGTGGGAGGCGCTGAACAACATCAGCGACGACAACTCGCGCAACCTGGTGATCGTCGTCAACGACAACGGTCGCTCCTACGCGCCCACGATCGGCGGCATGGCGCGCTTCCTCAGCGACGTGCGCACCCGCCGCTCCTACCGAAGCCTGTACGACAAGAGCCGCGCCTTCTTCGGCGTCTTCGGCGGGCCGGGCCGCGCCCTGTACCGCGGCCTCCGCGGCGGCATGCACGGCTTCCTCAGCCGCTTCACGAACAACGAGGCGCTCTACTCCAACCTCGACATCAAGTACATCGGGCCGGTGCACGGCCACGACGAGCACGCGCTCGAGGAGGCCCTGCGCCAGGCCAAGAACTACTCGGCACCGGTGATCGTGCACGTGATCACCCAGAAGGGCAAAGGCTTCGAGCCGGCCATGCACGACGCGGCGGACCAGTTCCACGCGGTGGGCCACATCGACCCCGAGACCGGCGAGCCGATCGGCGGCACCGACCGTCCGTCGTGGACCTCGGTGTTCTCCGACGAGGTCGTCAAGATCGCGGATGCCGACCCCACCGTCGTCGGCATCACCGCGGCCATGCTCATCCCCACCGGCCTCGACCGGTTCGCCGCGAAGTACCCGGAGCGCGTGTTCGACGTGGGCATCGCCGAGCAGCACGCGGTGACGTCCGCCGCCGGGCTGGCGTTCGGCGGCCTGCATCCGGTGGTCGCCCTCTACGCGACGTTCATCAACCGCGCGTTCGACCAGGTGCTGATGGATGTCGCGCTGCATGACGCCGGCGTCACTTTCGTGCTCGACCGCGCCGGCGTAACCGGCCCGGACGGACCGAGCCACCACGGCATGTGGGACCTCGCGATCCTGCAGGTGGTGCCGAACATCCGCCTGAGCGCGCCGCGCGACGCCCCCCGCCTGCGCGAGGAGCTGCGCGAAGCGGTCGCCGTGCGCGACGCACCCACCGTCGTGCGCTTCTCCAAGGGAAACGTGGGACGCGAGTTCGACGCCGTGCGCCGCACCGACGACGGGGTTGACGTGCTGCGCGAGGCGCCGCACCGCGACGTGCTGATCGTGACCGTCGGTCCGATGGCGGAGCTCGGGCTGCAGGTCGCCGAGCGTCTGGCGGCACAGGGGATCGGCGCCACGGTCGTGGACCCGCGCTGGGTCGTCCCCGTGCCGCAGAGCATCATCGAGCTCTCCGCGGAGCACCGCCTCGTCGTGACCATCGAGGACGGCATCCGCGTCGGCGGAATCGGCACGCGCATCCGGCAGGACCTGCGCTCGGCCGGCGTGGATACCGCGCTCACCGAGCTCGGCCTGCCCGACGAGTTCATCGGCCACGCCACGCGCGATCAGATCCTCGAGGATGTCGGCCTCACCCCGCAGTCGATCGCCCGCGACGTGGTCGCCCAGGTGCTCGGCAGCCGCATCCCCGTCGCCCGCCCGCTCCCCGACGAGGTCGAGGAGCAGCGCAGCATGGATGCCGGGCGCAAGAAGCGTCCCGCGGTTTGACTTAGAGCGCACTCTAAGTTCTAGCCTGAGGTTGTGACCTCAACAGATCCGACCTCGACAGAGAAACTGCACTCGATCGCCGAGGTGGCGGCCATCACCGGGCTTTCGACGCACGCGCTGCGCTACTACGAGCGCGCGGGGCTGATGCTGCAGCCGGTCGACAGGGCAGGGTCCACGCACCGCCGGTACGCGGAATCCGATGTCAACTGGGTGATCTTCATCACCAAGCTGCGCTCGACCGGCCTGCCGATCTCCCGCGTGCGCGACTACGTGGACCTGGTGCGCCAGGGCGAGGACACCGTCGACGACCGGCTCGAGCTGCTGCTCATCCACCGCCTCAATGTGCTCGCCCAGTTGCGCGAGATCACCGAAAGCCTGGCC
>JAODAU010000437.1 GCA_025463615.1 Microbacteriaceae bacterium
CGGCCGCGCGCTCCCGCGCCAGCCGGGCCAGGTACTGCTCGGTACGGTGCGCCCGGCGTTCGCGGCTCGCGACCTCGAGGGGCCGGCGGCCCCACTTGATCAGCGCGACGCCGAGGTGCATGGCGGCGCGGTCCCCCAGGGCGACCCTGCGCACGACGACGGCCTCGACAGTCGTGGGTGAATGGGTGGTGCGAGCGACCTCGGTGCTCGCGGTGTGCTTCATCGTGGCGTTCACGATAGTTTTCTTCCTCACTGCTGGCGACCCGCGGGCATGCCTGTAGACGGCCGGGGGTCGACGGATGCCGCTTCGTGAGCGGCGGGATGTGACGACACGTCATCGACGGTCGTGTGGGGTGGGATCCACTGAGGGATCGGGCTCCGAGAGCGTCACCACCGCTGGACGGGTGGCAGAACCTGCTACTCGTTACGCGGTGAGGACGCCGACGAAGCCGGCGGTGCGATTACGGCGGATTGCCGTCTTGATCTGAATGAACACGCTGGACTCCTTTCGTCTGTTGGCGTCTAAGTACCGTAGCGAGACTCACAGCTAATTCGCAAGGTCGAATCCAGCGTGTTGCAGAAATGAGACGAAGTTCGGCGCTTTCGCGTCACTCAGCGGCGCCAGCGGCTGGGTCCGGGGCGGTCGCGGTAAAGGCGGATGGAGAGCGCAGTGATCGCTGCCACGAAGAGCAGAAGCATGACGACGGCGACGGCGATCCAGCCGTGACGCCACAGATAGCGTGCGAATGGCACGAACACAAGAGTGGCGAACGCCGCGTTGACGGCCATCATCGCGCGCTGTCCGCGGAACTGATGCTCCCGCAGCGCGGCGATGTCATCCGCGGTGTCGTACTCGCGAGGCTCGCTCATGCACCCAATGGTCCTCGTCATCGCGCGGCGGTCAATGGTCAGTTGTTGCGGGTCAACGAACCAAACACGCGCACCTACTGACCAAAAGTCTCTTCGGCGTAGCCTGTGGGCATGGCCATCACCTCGCTCCTCGACCTGCGCATCAAGCCCGAGCTCGTGGGGGATGCCCCCGACATCATCGACGACGTGCTCGTCGTCACCCGCGCCTTCGACGGCAACCTCGGCGTGGAGGTGGTCACTGATGTCGACGACCCGACCCACGTGCTGCTGATCGAGCACTGGGCGACCCTCGAGGCGGATGACGCGTACCGCGCGTTCCGCGCCGGCGACGGCCCGAGCCGGCTCGGGCCGATCCTCGCGGCCCCGCCGACCCTCACGAGGTTCAGCGACTGACGCGCTGAGCGGGAGAATGGACGCATGCCCTCCCGCGCCGCGCACATCGGATACGCCGCGATGCTGGAGGCGTTCCACCCCACCGAGGCCATCGCGCTGAGCGCGTTCGCCGAGGCGAATGGCTTCACGGGCGTCATGGCGGCGGACCGGTTCCAGCCGTGGGTGCCGCGGCAGGGGCAGGCGTCGTTCGTGTGGAACGTGCTGGGCGCGCTCGGGCAGGTGACCGCGGGAGACCTGGGGACGGGGGTCTCCGTGCCGACCTTCCGCTGGCATCCGGCCATGGTCGCGCAGGCGAGCGCCACGCTCGCCGCCATGTATCCCGGCCGGCACTGGCTCGGAATCGGCGCGGGGGAGGCCATCGACGAGCACGTCACCGGCGCGTACTGGCCCGAGACGTCGGAGCGCATCAACCGCATGTTCGAGGCGATCGAGGTGATCACCAAGCTGTTCTCCGGCTCGCTCGCGGGCCGCGACGTGAAGCACGCGGGCACGTTCTTCAAGCTCGAGTCGACCCGGCTCTGGACGATGCCGGATGCCGCCCCTCCCGTGCTCGTCGCCACCGCCGGCCCCGTCACGGCCAAGCGCGCCGGGCGGTCGGTGGACGGCCTCATCGTCGACGGTGCCCCCTTCGACAAGATCGCCGGGCTGCTCGACCGCTTCCGCGAGGGCGCCCGCGAGGTGGGCAAGGACCCGTCGCGCGCGCTCAACGTGCTGCGCCTGCACGTGAGCTGGGCCGGCACGCAGCCCGAGGCGATGACCAACGCGCTCACGGAGTGGCCCAACGGCGGCATGCGGTTCCCGCGCAGCGACATCCGCTCGCCGTTCGAGTTCGAGCAGCTCGCGCGCCTGGTGCGCCCCGAGGACTTCGAGGGCAGGATGCTGGTGAGCGACGACCTCGACGCCCACCGCGCGCACATCCAGCGCTACCTCGACCTCGGGTTTGACCGCGTCTACCTGCACAACGCCGGTCGCAACCAGCGCGAGTTCCTCGAGGCGTTCGGGCGCCACGTGCTGCCTAAGCTTGTCGTGTGATGCTCACCGTCTTCGCCCTGGAGGGCATCCCCGAGATCGCGCCCGGCGACGACCTCACCGCGCTCATCGGCGACGCCGCCGAGGGGCTGCTGCGGGAGGGCGACATCCTCGCCGTCACCAGCAAGATCGTCTCCAAAGCCGAGGGCCGCATCATCGCGGCCGAGGACCGCGAGCAGGCGATCACCGACGAGACCGTGCGCGTCGTGGCGACCCGGCCGCACCCGGGCGGCGTCACCCGCATCGTGGAGAACCGGCTCGGCATCGTGGCCGCGGCCGCCGGCGTGGATGCCTCCAACACCCCCCACGGCACCGTGCTGCTTCTTCCGCTCGACCCCGACGCCTCCGCAGCTCGCCTCCGCGCCGGCCTGAGCCGGCGCTTCGGCCTCCGGCTGGGAGTGATCGTCACCGACACGCTCGGGCGCGCCTGGCGCGAGGGCCAGACCGACGTCGCGATCGGCGCGAGCGGGGTGCGCCCGCTCGACGACCTGCGCGGCACGCTCGACACCCAGGGCCGCACGCTCGACGTCACGGCGCCGGCGGTCGGTGACGAGATCGCCTCCGCGGCGGACCTCGTCAAGCGCAAGAGCGCGGGGCTGCCGGTCGCCGTAGTGCGCGGGCTCGACCACCTGCTCGCCGAGGATGCCCCGGGTGCCCGGGTGCTCATCCGCGCGGCCGAGAAGGACATGTTCCGCCTCGGCGCAGACGAGGCGTACGCGGCAGGGCTCGAGGCGGGCCGCAATGGTTAAGGCCTACGGCGGCGAGGGCGAGAACCGCCCGCCCACCACGACCGGCCTGCGCAAGACCGGCAAACCGCACCCGGACACGCACGAGCCCGCGCCGACCACGGAGTGGGTCGTCGTGATCCCGGTGAAGGGCACCTCCAGCGCGAAGAGCCGCTTCGGCCCGGGCGACCACACCGCGCTCGCGCTCGCCATCGCGCTCGACACCGTGGAGGCGGCGCTCGCCACCCCGTCGGTGAGCGGGGTGCTCGTGGTGACGTCGGCCGCGGCATCCACCGTGTTCGACGAGACGGAGGCGCTGGTGCTCATCGAGGACGAGCCGCACGGACTCGCCGAGGCAGTCGCGCAGGGGGTCGAGACCGCCGTGGCGATGGGCGCGGCCGGCCGCGGCGTCGCCGTGCTGCTCGGCGACCTGCCCGCGCTCACCCCGGCCGAGCTGGCCGAGGCTCTCGACCTGGCCCGATCCACGGACCTCGCCATGGTCGCGGATGCCGCCGGCACCGGCACCACGCTGATCACTGCCGCAGACGGCGCAACACACCGACCCCTGTTCGGCGCAGGGTCGGCCGAGGCCCATCGTGCCGCCGGTTACCTCCCGCTGGACGTCCCCGCCCGCTCCGGCCTGCGCACCGACGTCGACACGCTCGAGGAGCTCGTCGACCTCGACGGGCGCCTCGGCCCGCACACGGCCGCCGAACGCTAGTGGCCGCGCCCCGCCTGCACCGCGTCGCCGTGCTCGTGCTGGAGGGCGCGAAGCCGCTGGACGTGGGCATCCCGGCGCAGGTGTTCACCACGCGCGCGAGCATGCCGTACGAGGTGCGGGTGTGCGGCGCGGCCGCTGGCATCGTCACGGGCGGTGACGGGCTGGCGTACCAGGTCTCCTACGGGCTGGAGGCGCTCGAGTGGGCCGACATCGTGTTCATCCCGGGGCAGCGCTTCCCCGATCGCGAGGACCCGCCGGCCGAGGTTCTCGCGGCGCTCATTGCTGCGCACGCCCGCGGTGCCCGGCTCGCCGCGATCTCCACGGGCGCGTTCGCGCTCGCCGCGACCGGCCTGCTCGACCGGAAGCGCGCGACGACGCACTGGCACTACACGCGGGCGCTCGCGGAGAAATACCCGCGGGTCACGGTCGACGAGAACGTGCTGTTCGTGGACGAGGGCGACGTGCTCACGTCGGCGGGGGCGGCATCCGGAATCGACCTGTGCCTGCACATCCTGCGCGGCGACCTCGGCGTCGCGGGCTCGAACCACGCGGCGCGGCGGCTCGTCGCGGCGCCGTACCGGAGCGGTGGGCAGGCGCAGTACGTGCCGCGCAGCGTGCCGGAGCCGCTGGGGGAGCGGTTCGCCGCGACCCGCGAGTGGGCGTTGCACCGGCTGGGGTAGCCGCTCACGCTCGAGGCCCTCGCACGGAACGCCGCGGTGTCGCCGCGCACCTTCTCGCGCCGCTTCGTGGAGGACACCGGCTACACGCCCATGCAGTGGGTCATGCGCGCCCGCATCGACGTGGCGCGCGAGCTGCTGGAACGCTCGCAGCTCAGCGTGGAGCAGATCGCGGCGGATGTCGGCCTCGGCACGGGCGCGAACCTGCGCCAGCACTTCCAGCACATCCTGGGCACCACCCCGAGCGAGTACAGGAGCACCTTCACGGGCGGGGAGTAGTGCTGGCGCGATCCTTTCGAACCATGGCGTGCGCGCCGCTGTCGCGACGTCGCGAAGCGAGCGAACCTGAGGGGGCAAACGAAAGGAACCACCCCCATGACCCGCATTGCCATCAACGGTTTCGGACGCATCGGACGCAACGTGCTGCGTGCCCTGCTCGAGCGCGACAGCGACCTCGAGGTCGTCGCCGTGAACGACCTCACCGAACCCGCCACCCTCGCCCGACTGCTCGCCTACGACTCGACGGCCGGCCGTCTCGGCCGCCCCGTGACCGTGGACGGCGACACCCTCGTCGTCGACGGCCGTCGCATCACGGTCCTGGCCGAGCGCGACCCCGCCAACCTGCCGTGGGCCGAGCTGGGCGTCGACATCGTGCTCGAGGCCACCGGCCGGTTCACCGCCGCGAAGGACGCGAAGGTGCACCTGGATGCCGGCGGCCGCAAGGTGCTCGTCAGCGCCCCCTCCGACGGGGCCGACGTCACCCTCGCGTTCGGCGTCAACACCGACGCCTACGACCCGGCCGTGCACACGATCGTCTCCAACGCGTCGTGCACCACCAACGCGCTCGCGCCGCTGGCAGCCGTGCTCGAAGACCTGGCCGGCATCGAGCACGGGTTCATGACCACCGTGCACGCCTACACGCAGGAGCAGAACCTGCAGGACGGACCGCACCGCGACCCGCGTCGTGCCCGCGCCGCCGGCATCAACATCGTGCCGACGACCACCGGCGCAGCGAAGGCCATCGGGCTGGTGCTGCCGGGGCTCGAGGGCAAGCTCTCGGGTGACTCGATCCGCGTACCCGTGCCGGTCGGCTCGATCGTGGAGCTCAATACGACGGTCGCCCGGGACGTGACGCGCGACGAGGTGCTCGCCGTCTACCGTGCCGCGGCCGAGGGGCCGCTCGCCGGCATCCTGGAGTACACGGAAGACCCGATCGTGTCGTCGGACATCACCGGCAACCCGGCCTCGTCGATCTTCGACTCGGCGCTGACCCGGGTCGACGGCCGCCACATCAAGGTGGTCGCCTGGTACGACAACGAGTGGGGTTTCTCCAACCGCGTGGTGGACTCGCTGCAGCTGCTGGCGACCCCCTGATCGGGGCGAGCGCCCCAGAGGTGAGCGCGGTTACGATTCGAGGATGACCGCGCTCACCGACACCCCTGCCGCCCCCGAACCCGTGCCGATGGCGCCGGTGCCGGCCCGGCCGCCGCGTCGCTGGCTCGGACCGAACGGCGGGTGGTGGCTGCTGCTCATCGGGGGCGTCATCCTCGCCGGGTACCTCACCTACGACGCACTGGTCGTGCCGCACGTCTACACGCGCTCGATCCCCACCGAGTCGATCGTCCTGGGATCCTTCCTGGCGGTGGTGTGCGTGTTCTACACGATGCTCTATCGGCTGCGGACGGATGACGGGGTGACGATAGCCCGCCTGTTCGCCGCCCTCGGCGCGGCGGGCCTGCTCACCACGTTCGCCGCGGCGCAGGCGAACGGCGCGATCGCGCGACTCGGGATCGGGGCGCAGGCGCACCTCGGCGACCGGTCGGTGGGCATCGTCTCCGGGCTGTTCGCCGGCCCGGTCGAGGAGACGCTGAAGGGGCTCACCGTGCTGCTGGTGGGGCTCACCCTCGCCACGAAGACCTTCCGCGGCGGCCTTTTCGTGGGAGGCGCGGTCGGCCTCGGGTTCGCCGCGTTCGAGAACCTGGAGTACCTGGCCAGCGGGTGGAGCAGCCCGATCCTCACGGCGGGCCAGGTGGGCAGCCTGACCCTGCTGACCGTCGGCCGCACGATCATCACCCCACTGCTGCACCCGATTCTCACGTCGCTGCTCGGGGGCGCGCTCTTCGCCACCTCGCG
>JAODAU010000350.1 GCA_025463615.1 Microbacteriaceae bacterium
ACGACCTCATGCACCGCCCCGGCGAGATGCGCGAGCGTGCCCTCGACCTCACCGTTCCGGAGTCGCTGGGCAACGCCGTCATCGGCATCCCGGCGGGCGCGAAGCTGCACGTGGACGTGCGCCTGGAGTCGCTGCACGACGGCATCCTGGTCTCCGCTGAGGTCGACGCGGACGCCGTCGGGGAGTGCGTGCGGTGCCTCATCGAGGTCACCGAGCCGGTCCAGGTCGAATTTCAGGAGCTTTTCGCGTATTCTGAGGACGAAGCTTTCGAGTACGAGGTTCACGAGGACACAATCGACCTCGAACCCGTAATCCGGGACGCGGTGGTGCTGTCACTCCCGTTCCAGCCGGTCTGTCAAGAAGATTGCCTCGGCCTGTGCCCGCAGTGTGGGGTGCGGCTCCTCGACAACCCGGGTCACGAGCACGAGCAGCCCATCGATCCGCGGTGGGCGACGCTGGGCGGCGTGGCCGGCCTCGAAGGACTGACCGACTAACCCACAGATGTGAAACGGTGCCGAGCGCGGCGCCGCCAGAGAGAAGAGAAAACCATGGCAGTACCGAAGCGCAAGATGTCGCGTGCGAGCACCCGTGCCCGTCGCGCGCAGTGGAAGGCAACCCCTCCCACCCTCGTCAAGACGATCGAGGGCGGCAAGGTCGTCTACAGCCTCCCGCACCGCGCGAAGGTGGTCGAGGACTCGACCGGCCAGGCGCTCTACATGGAGTACAAGGGCCGGAAGGTCGCGGACGTCTGATCCGCTGGCGGGCGGCGGTTCATCCGCCTCCCCGCACACCGGCACTTCGCAGAGCGAGCTCGCGCAGGCCCTGGCTGTCGATGTCAGCCCGGAACTGCTCGAGCTCGCTCTCACGCATAGGTCGTACGCTTACGAACACGGCGGCGGCCCGCACAACGAGCGCCTCGAGTTTCTCGGCGACTCGATCCTCGGCCAGGCCGTCACGGTGCGGCTCTACCTCGACAACCCCGCGGTCGACGAGGGCGAGCTGGCCAAACGCCGCGCCAGCCTCGTCTCCTCGGTGGCGCTCGCCGAGGTGGCCCGCCGCATCGGCCTGGGCCGCTACCTGCGCCTCGGTCGCGGCGAGGAGCTCACCGGCGGACGCGACAAGTCGTCCATCCTCGCCGACACCGTCGAGGCCGTGATCGGCGCCGTCTACCTCTCCTGCGGCGCGGATGTCGCCACCGACCTCGTGCTGAGGCTCGTGGCACCCCTCATGCTCGATCCCGCCCGCTTCGGTGCGGCGATGGACCCGAAGACCAGCCTGCAGGAGCTCGCCTCCCGGCTCGGCCGCGGCCTGCCGCAGTACGTCGTCACGGACACGGGGCCCGACCACTCGAAGCGGTTCCACGCGACCGTGCTGCTCGGCGCCGAGGCCGTCGCGCAGGGCGAGGGCACCAGCAAGAAGCAGGCGGAGATGGCCGCAGCCCTCGACGCCTGGACCGCGCTCAGCGCCGCGCTCTAGCCGTGCCCGAACTCCCCGAGGTCGAGGTGGTGCGCGCCGGGCTCGAGCCGGCCGTGAGCGGCGCGCGCGTGGCATCCGTCACCGTGTACGACGAGCGCTCGCTGCGCAGGCACGACGGGCCGGCCGAGGACTTCGTGCAGCGGCTCACCGGCCGGACGTTCTCCGGGGCCGTGCGGCGCGGCAAGTTCGTCTGGCTGCCGCTCGACGGTGACGCCGAGGCGCTGGTCGTCCACCTCGGCATGAGCGGCCAGGTGCTGCTGCGCGACCGGACGACGGATGACCCGCTCACCCGCATCCGCCTCGAGCTCGAGCACCCCGTGCACGGGCCACTCCGCCTCAACTTCGTCGACCAGCGCATCTTCGGGTCGATGGCGATCGACACGCTCGAGCCGACCCCGGACGGGCGCGCCGGCGGCCTCGGCTCGGACGCGCCGCTCGTGCCGAGCCAGGTCGCGCACATCGCGCGGGACCCGCTCGACCCGGCCTTCGACGACGCGCGGTTCTTCGCCCAGCTCGCGAAGCGGCGCACGGGCGTCAAGCGCGCGCTGCTCGACCAGAACCTGGTGAGCGGCGTGGGCAACATCTATGCCGACGAGTCGCTGTGGGCCGCCCGCATCCACTACGACCAGCCGACCGACACGCTCAGCCGGGCGCGCGCGAAGACGCTGCTCGCCGAGGTGCGGCTCGTGCTCGGCAAGGCGCTCGCCGAGGGCGGCACCAGCTTCGACGCGCAGTACGTGAACGTGAACGGCGCCTCCGGCTACTTCTCGCACTCGCTCAACGCCTACGGCCAGCAGGGCGAGGCGTGCCCGCGCTGCGGCCGCCCCATCGTGCGCGACACCTTCATGAACCGCGGCTCGCACTTCTGCCCGTTCTGCCAGCGCCTCCGCTGACCCACCCTCCGCGAAGGGCCTTAGATTGTCGATATTTCACGCCTTAAAGGGACAATCTAAGGCCCCTCGCGTGATGTGTCAGAGGTGCTTCTTCCAGGCGCCCTCGTAGCCGATGGGCGTGAAGCCCAGGGCCTCGTTGACGTCGAGCATGTGGCGGTTCTCCTCAGCGTTGAAGGTGATCACCGAGCGGCGACCGGGCGCCACGCGCTCGAGCTGCGCCAGGTTCGCCACCTTGAGCAGCATGCCCAGCCGGTGCCCGCGATGCTCGCGCAGCACGATCGTGTCGCGCTGCTCGACCGATCGCGTGGTCTCGGCGGGCGCGACCAGCTCGGTGTAGCCGACGAGCCGACCGCTCGCGAGGTGCTCCACCGCGGCGACGAGCAGCGTGCGGCCGCCGTCGCCCGCGTGCTCGTCCTCCGCGCGCACGCGCTCGGCCGTCCAGACGTCCTCCGGCTCGTCGAGGCCGGCGCTCGGGGCATCCGTGCTCATCCGCGTGCGCAGCGTGGCCAGGTCGTCGACCCAGCGCTCCGGCGTCGCGCCGACCCACTGCCGGATGCCGTAGCCGGGCGTGTCGGGAGCCTCGGGCAGCGGCGCCGGCAGCGCCAGCCGCGATCCGCGCTCGATCTGCTCCAGCCGGTAGCCGCGGCGCAGCAGGAACCGCACCTCCGGATTGTCGCGGGGCACCGACCCGAACCCGGTGGGGGAGTCGATGCGCTCGCCGGGACCGGGTCGCGAGACGGCGTAGACGACGGCCTCGGTCATCCCGTCGGCTCTCGCCAGCCCCTCGAGCAGCTCGTGCAGCGCGGAGCCGACCCCGCGGCCGCGGAACTCCGGATGCACCTGGATCGTGAACCACGCGTGCGTCGACGCCGGGTCCGCGAGCGTCTCGTACACGGCGCGGGCCACCACCTCGCCGCCCAGCCGGGCCACGAACATCCGCTTCGGTTCGAACTCGAGGTTCAGGTACGCGGGCAGCACCTCGGCGGGCGTGTACACGAGCTCGTCCGTGCCGTAGCCGTGCGACTCGACGGCGTTGCGCACCTCGATGGCGGCGATGAAGTCCGCCGCCTCGGGCAGGTCGACGGATGCCGGGAAGGCGACCTCGTCGATCACGATCTGCTCCACGGCATCCCCCACTCCGCCGCCCGGATGGCAGCCGACCAGAATACAAGCGGCGGGCCGCCCCGTACCGGGATCGCAACCCAAGCGTTACCGCGCCCGGTTGCCGGGGACAGCCCCGCGAGTCGGGTACCGTTGTCCCAATGTTCGCGCGGCAACCGGAGGAGGCTCGGTGTATCTCAAGAGCCTGACCCTCAAGGGGTTCAAGTCCTTCGCACAGCCGACCACCTTCGCCTTCGAGCAGGGCGTCACCTGTGTGGTCGGGCCGAACGGCTCCGGCAAGTCGAACGTGGTCGACGCCCTCGCCTGGGTGATGGGCGAGCAGGGCGCGAAGACCCTGCGCGGCGGCAAGATGGAGGACGTGATCTTCGCCGGCACGGCGACGAAGGGTCCGCTGGGTCGGGCCGAGGTCATCCTCACCATCGACAACGCGGATGGCGCGCTCCCGATCGAGTACGCCGAGGTCACGATCGCCCGCACCCTGTTCCGCAACGGCGGCAGCGAGTACGCGATCAACGGCGAGACCTGCCGCCTGCTCGACGTGCAGGAGCTGCTCAGCGACTCCGGCCTGGGCCGCGAGATGCACGTGATCGTGGGCCAGGGCCAGCTCGACGCGGTGCTGCACGCCAGCCCCGAGGAGCGGCGGGGCTTCATCGAGGAGGCGGCGGGCATCCTCAAGCACCGCAGGCGCAAAGAGAAGACCATCCGCAAGCTCGACGCGATGCAGGCCAACCTCACGCGCCTCAGCGACCTGGCCGGCGAGATCCGGCGCCAACTCAAGCCGCTCGGTCACCAGGCCGAGATCGCCCGCGAGGCCCAGTCGATCGCCGCCATCGTGCGGGACGCCCGCGCCCGCCTGCTCGCCGACGAGGTCGTCACCCTGCGCGCCGCGATCACCGCGTCGTCGCGCAGCGAGAGCGAGCGCAAGACGGAGCGCATCGTGCTGCAGGAGCAGCTCGACCAGGCCAAGCTGCGCGAGCAGCGCATCGAGCAGGCGCAGGTCGGCGACGCCGTCGACCTCGCGCGGCGCACCGCGTTCGGCGTCGAGTCGGTGCAGGAGCGCCTGCGCGGCCTCTACACGCTCGCGAACCAGCGGCTCGCGCTGCTCGGCCAGCAGGCGGACCAGCCGGATGCCGGCCCCGGAGTCT
>JAODAU010000439.1 GCA_025463615.1 Microbacteriaceae bacterium
GGCATCCTCGCCTTAGCTCGATGTACGGGCGCCGCACGCGCCCCGATCGTAGCCCGTACCGAGCGTGACGGCCCCCGGGAGACACCGCGCACGGTCGGCGGCACGCGCATCCGATCAAGCGGCCGAAGAGCTGCGTCGATGCGTACCGCGGCGGTGTTGATCACCAGTCGCGCCATTCCCCGGCCGCTTCGTCGACGCCACGGCGTTCCAGCAACGCCTCGACGTCGATGCCAGCCTCGGCGAGAACATCCTCGACGTACCCGCTGAGCTCCTCCCGGGTCATGGTCTCGATGTGCTGACCGAACGCCCGGTCGATGCCGTTGAGCGTGACCACGACCCGTTCGACCGCGTCCCACACCGCCCCGTCGGTCGGGAAATCCAGGCTCGCGATCTCCTGCTCATATGTCTCCAGGGCCGCGTCAACCGCAGCGACAAACGCCGGCGGGAAGAACGTCGCGCGTACGCCTCGTCCGGCGACAACGTCCCTGCGGCGACCGCCGCCTCCTGCTCCGCCGTCTCTCGCCGCCACCGATGGGTCAAACGTTCGATCATGGCGACAGCGTAGGTGGCCCCGTAGGGGTCCTGACGTTCCACGCCGTGGCCAGGGGACACCAGATGCGGGGAGAGTCACCCCAACCAGCGGCACGCGCGAACCGTGTTGGATACCAAAGCCACGGGCTTTGCATGGACGGCGGCAGCAGCGGATGCCGTTGCCAGTCGTCGCCTGCGGCGACTATGCAGTGGCTGCGCCCTCCAGGCGATCAGCCGTTCAGGGTGTGGCGTCGGAGCCGCCCGTCGTCGGTGGTGCTGAGCCAGGAACCATCGCCGAGCGGTTCGAAGTCGTATTGGTGCGCTGACGGTACGTCGAGCCGGCGGCGGATCTCACCGGTGTGGGGATCGACGAGGTACCGGTGAAACCACTCCTCCTCGTCCTCGGTTTCACCTGCGACAGTGACCACAGCGGTGGAATCGTCGACGTACCCGCCGGCGTACTCGATGAACGCGTCGAGCGGCTCATAGCCCAGCGCCCCCGATCGGTACCTGCGCCACCACCACGCCGTCGGGAAAAGTGTGAAACGCTGCGTCGGCGTTGTCATGGTCCACCGTCATCACGTGGCTGCCGTCCGACGTCATCGAGACCAGAACACGGTTGCCCCACTCGTACTCGAACAGCTCGATCCGGTCGCCGTCGAGCCGGCCCCGGTAGACGCGGGTGCCGTCCTGCCCTTCGCCGACATCGAGCAACATGTGCACGCCGTCCGGGTGCGCAATGTGTTCGCCGCCGTGGCCAACCGAGCCGAGGTCCACCTGGGCCAGGATCTGGCCGGTGCCGGCGTCGACCGCCAGCCACTTGTCAGCGCCTGCGCCGCTGCCGGACGCGCCGCACCGGTTCGATGAGGTGGCGCGAGCGGTCCTGACGCAGTCATTGCATGTCGCGGTGGCCGAGGCGGCCGCGCACATCGGCACCGAGCACTTGCTCGCCGCTCTCGTCCGGAGCGGGCCGCCGGACGTCGTGGCGGGGCTCGGCGCGCGGGCGCGACGGCCGAAGCTGTCGATGCGCTGCTCGCCCGGCTGGCCGGAGGGCCAGGCGTCGAAGGGCCGCCGGAGGACCTGTACGACGGCGGCAACGTGGTCCGGGTATGGACCGCGCCGCCCGGTCCCGCCGCGCCGATCGAGGACGTGGCCTCGCTGGCCGGGCCGAACGCTGCTGCAGGTTACAGTTTCGACCGGTAACCAGAGGGCTCCAGGTGGACATCTCCAGGTATGGAACCAGATGACGCGGCCGCTCGAAGGCGCTTCGAGGAACTGTTCGAGGCCCACTACGCGGAGTTGACGCGTTTCGCTACACGTCGGGTAGGCGCCGACGCGGCGGGCGACATCGTCGCCGGCACGTTCCTCATCGCCTGGCGCCGGTTCGGCGAACTGCCGGCCGACCACGCCCGAGCCTGGCTCTACTCCACCGCCCGGCAGGTCATCGCGAACGAATTGCGGGGGCGTACGCGCTTGGAACGGCTGACTACCAAGGCGGCTGCCGGAGGCGACACCCACGTGGCGGACCACTCCGCGCGGGTCGACGAGCAGATCCGCGTACGTGCAGTGCTCGCCGAGCTGTCCCCGGCCGACCAGGAGGTCCTGCGGCTGATCGAATGGGAAGGGCTGGACGTGGCCGAGGCGGCACTCGTCATGCGCTGTACGCGCACCGCCCTCAAGGTGCGGCTGCACCGTGCGCGGCGGCGATTTGCCCAGCGGTTGCTGGCAACGGACGAACAGTACACCTCGGCCCGGCGCATCCAGCCATCCATCGTTCCCGAAGGGAGCACCAGCCCATGAACTACATTCTGGACCGCCTGCGCGCGGCCGACCCCGCCCTCACGATGACCGAACCCGATCCGCGCGACTCGCAAGCGCAGGCCCTGTTCGAACGGGTCCTCGCCGCGCCGCAAATGTCACCTCGGCGGCATGGACGTCGCCGGCTCGTCGCAGGCGTGGTCGGTGCAACCGTGGCTGTCGCCGCTACCGCGTTCTTCATCGCCGAACCGGCCGCGG
>JAODAU010000372.1 GCA_025463615.1 Microbacteriaceae bacterium
ACGGCCAGGTCACCGGCCCCACCGGCCTCGTGCTGATGGCCGCCGACACCCCGAGTCACATGGAGTACACCCCCGGCACCAACATCCAGGTGTCGCTCAGCGGCACGGATGAGGACGAGCTGCGCGGCTACTGGCAGAAGCTCACGTCAGACGGCGGCACCGTCACCGTGCCGTTCGAGCGCGCGCCGTGGGGCGACCTGTTCGGCATGGCGGTGGACAGGTTCGGCATCCACTGGCTGATCAACTCCAGCGCCGCGTGACGCTGACGCTCTGCGTGCTTCTCTGGGCGCATCCCGGCCAGGAGGAGGCGCTGGGCGAGTACGAGGACGAGGTGCTCGCGCTGCTGCCCGACCACTCGGCGCGGCTCCTGGCTCGCGTGCGATCGCTCGAGTCGGGGCATGCGGATGAGGTGCAGCTCTACGAGTTCCCCGGGCAGGCCGAGCTCGACGCGTACCTCGCCGACCCGCGCCGCACCGCGCTCTCCGCACGACGGGATGCCGTGATCGCCCGCACCGAGCTCTTCCCCGTCACCGGTCGCTGAGGTTCTCGAAGCGGCCCCTCGAGACCCTTAGGGTCGAAGGTTAGAACGGCACCGAGCCATTGCGGTCGGTGAACGTGCCCGTGGGGCCGTCCGGCGCGACGGTTGCCATCGCCACGATCGCATCCGTGCCCTCGGTGACCGTCTGCGTGCCGCGATTGCCGTTGAGGTCCGTGCCGGTGTAGCCCGGGTCGACCACGTTCACGCGCATGCCGGGCAGCGCCTTCGCGTACTGCACCGTCAGCGCCACGACGGCCGCCTTCGACGAGCCGTAGGCGATCGGGGTGAACGCCGACTCCATCGCCTCCGGGTCGGTTGCGCGGGTGCTCGAGCCAAGGCCGCTCGACACGTTGACGATGACCGGATGCTCGGCGGCATCCAGCAGCCCGAGCATGGCGTGCGTCACGCGCACGAGCCCGAACACGTTCGTGGCGTACACGCGCTCGAGGTCGGCCGCCGTCACGTCCCGCGGCGGCACTAGGCCGCCGGCGATGCCCGCGTTGTTCACGAGCAGGTCGAGGTGGCCGTGCTGCGAGCGGATGACGGCGGCCGCGGCATCCACAGAGGCCTGGTCGGTCACGTCGAGCCGCACGAAACGCGCGCCGAGGGTATCGGCCGCGGCCTGTCCGAGCTCCGGGTCACGGGCGCCGATCCAGACGGTGTGGCCGAGGTCGATGAGGCGGCGCGCGGTCTCGAAGCCGAGACCCTTGTTGCCGCCGGTGATGAGGGTGATTGTCATGGGTCAAGCCTGCGCCGCGTCGCACGGCGGTGACTGGTACGGGCGATACCACCCGGGGCGCGCGCGGGCGGCGCAGACTTGGCACATGACATCGGAACTTGCCACCGCGCTCAAGGGCTGGCGCGCCCGCGTGCAGCCGGGCGACGTCGGCTACCCGGAGGGCGAACGCCGCACCCCGGGACTTCGTCGCGAGGAGCTCGCACAGCTCGCGGGCATCTCGGTCGACTACCTCGTGCGGCTCGAGCAGGGTCGCGCGACCACGCCGTCGCCGCAGGTGGTCGGCTCGCTTGCGCGGGCGCTGCGGCTCTCGCGGCCGGAGCGGGACGTGCTGTTCCGCGCGGCCGGCATCGCGCCGCCGTCGCCCGGCACGGTGTCGCGGTTCGTGAGCCCCGGCATCCAGCGGATGCTCGATCGGCTGGTGGACACCCCGGTGGCCGTGTTCACCGTGAGCTGGGACCTCGTGCTCGCCAACCCGCTCTGGCGGGCGCTGCACGGCGACGGCCAGGGCAACCTGGCGCGTCGCCAGTTCCTCGGCGGCGCGAGCGCGATGGTGCGCACGGCCGAGGAGGATGCCGCGTTCGAGAACGAAATCGTCGGTGACCTGCATGCCGCCGCGAGCATGTATCCCGCGGACCGCGAGCTCGCCGACCTCGTGCGCGAGCTGCGCACGGCGAGCGAGCGGTTCGCCCGGCTCTGGGATGACTACGCGGTGAGCCCCCGCGTCTCGGAGCGCAAGACGCTCGACTCCCCCGCCGTCGGGCTGCTGACGGTCGACTGCGACATCCTCACCACCGCCGACAGCGACCTGCGGATCGTGGTCTACACGGCGGCGCCGGGCAGCGCGGATGCCGACAAGCTCGACCTCCTGCGCGTGGCGGGCACCCAGCTTCGCTGAGCACCCCCGGTCGCTGAGTTCGCTTACCCGCTCTCGAGAACGTGAAGCTCGACGCGACCGCTCGGGCCGATGTGCTCCTGCAATTCTTTTGCAAGAGCCTTACCCGTTGCGATGTGTCCTTGAAGGCGCGCCGGATCATCCCATCCCACAAGCACCTGAAAATGTTGATCAAACTCGGCAGCCCACTCCATGAGGCGATGCCGAAAATCGTCAGACAGGTTCCACTCCGGCCGCTCGAAGGGCCCTTCGCCATCAACCCATACCGGCCACCGAGGGCCATACTCGTCCATAAGACGAACTCTCTCGGCCATGGTCGCCCTTCTAGCAATCTGGACTTGACGGCGGAAACGACGTGATCAGAGTTAGCGTAACCATCGATCACGGTACGCCACTTGGGCCCCGGACAGTGTCCCCAAAGGTGAGGACTGACGCGCCCCAGTTGCTACCCAAACATCGCCCCCGTGAGGTGGCGGGCACCCAGCTTCGCCGAGCACCGTTCGATAGGGTTAACGGGATCGGAGGCCCCATGGCGAGACTGCGTGCACTTGCCCCGATCGGTGTGCCCGTGCTCGGCCTGGTGCTGCTGGTGCTCACCTGGGAGCGCGAGCTCAACTTCATCGCCGTAATCCTCGTCGGCATCGTGCTCATCGGCGCCGTGCTCTCCGCCGTTCACCACGCGGAGGTCGTCGCGCACCGGGTCGGCGAACCGTTCGGCTCGATCGTGCTCGCCATCGCGGTCACCGTTATCGAGGTCGGCCTGATCATCACGCTGATGATCTCCGGCGGCCACGGCGCCGAGACCCTCGCCCGCGACACCGCGTTCGCCGCCGTGATGATCACCTGCAACGGCATCGTGGGCCTCTCGATCGTGATCGGCTCCGTGAAGCACGGTCTCCCCCGCTTCAACCGCGAGGGAACCGGCGCCGCGCTCGCGATCGTGGGCACGCTGACCACCCTCACGCTGGTGCTCCCCACCTTCACGACCAGCGCATCCGGCGGTCGGTTCACCGGGCCCCAGCTGGCGTTCGTCGGCATCGCCGCGATCGCCGTCTACGTGGCGTTCATCGCCACTCAGGCCCGCACGCACCGCGACTTCTTCCTGCCGGTGAGCTCCAGCGGGGGCGTGATCGACTCCGAGAATCACGCGGACCCGCCCAGCACCCGCACCACGGTGATCAGCCTCATCCTGCTCATCGCGTCGCTGCTTGCGGTGGTCGGGCTCGGCCACGCGGTGTCCCCGTCGATCGAGCACGCGGTCGAGGATGCCGGCATCCAGCCCAGCTTCGTCGGCGTGGTCATCGCCCTGATCGTGCTCATGCCGGAGGGGCTCGCCGCCTCGCGGGCGGCCCTCCGCAATCGCATGCAGACCAGCCTCAACCTGGCCTACGGGTCGTCGATCGCGAGCATCGGCCTCACCATCCCGGCCATCGCGGTCGCCAGCATCTGGCTCGAGGGTCCGCTGGTGCTGGGGCTCGGGCCGGTGCAGATCGTGCTGCTGGTGATCACGCTCATCGTGAGCATCCTCACCATCGTGCCGGGACGCGCGACGCGCCTGCAGGGCATCGTGCACCTCATCCTGCTGGCGGCGTTCGTCTTCCTGGCGATCAGCCCGTAGCGAGCCCCCGCGCGAATCGACGGATGACGTCGGCGACGGCCTTCGGCGCCTCGCTCGCGGTGAAGTGCCCGCCGTGCTCGAGCGCGTCGAACGAGCGGATGTCGTCGTATGTGCGCGCGGCCAACGACCGCGGGTAGCCCCGCTCGTGCTGCTGCACCATGATCGCCGCCGGCACGGTGATCCGCGCGAGCGCGACGCCGCGGTGCGCGTCGAAGTAGGGCCGGAAGCTCGTGGCGATCGACCCCGTGGTCCAATAGAGCATCACCGTCGTGAGCAGCTGGTCGAGCGTGAAGGTGCCTTCGAAGTCGCCGTCGCTCCAGGCGTGGAACTTCTCCACGATCCACGCGGCGAGCCCCGCCGGCGAATCGTTGAGCGCGGCCGCGAGGGTGTCCGGCTTGGTCGACTGCTCCGAGCTGTAGGCGCTCTCGCCCTCCCACTGGCTGGCGAGGAAGACGAAGAACCGCTGCTCCTCGTCCGTGAGGTTCAGGTTGCGCTCATCCGGCGGGAACGCCGGGTGCGGCGCGATGATGCCGGCAACGGAGCCGGGAAAGGCGGCCGCGAGGGCGTCGCTGACACCGCCGCCGACATCCTCGCCGTACGTCAGGTACCGCTGGTACCCGAGCGTCTCGGTCATGAGCGAGTCGAAGAGCGGCGCGATGTCCTGGTCGACGAACGGCTGCGACCCCTGCGAGTAGACGAAGCCGGGCAGCGACGGGATCACGACGGAGAATTCGCCGCGCAGCTCGTCCGCCAGCGGCAGCATCTCGGCGAACGTGTAGGGCCAGCCGTGACTGAGGATGATCGCCGGCGCCCCCGGATCCTCGGCCCGGAGGTGTACGAAGTGCAACTCCGTGCCGTTCACGGATGCCGTGAACTGCGGGTAGGAATTCAACCGCTCGAGCTGCGCCGCCCACTCGAACCCGTCGAGCCAGTACGCCACCAGCCGCCGCAGGTAGTCGGTGGGCACGCCGGCGGCCCAGCCTTCTGCGGTCGGGTGCTCGATGAACCGGGTGCGCCTGAGCCGGTCGCGGAGGTCGTCGAGTTCGGCCGGTGCGGTCGTCGCGGTGAATGCCTTCATGCCTCGACGCTACGGCGCACCACCGTCATCCCCCTCCTATGGGGGATGCCGCCGCCGAGGCGCTGGGCATAGCGTGTACGTGAGTTTTAGTCCCTGGGGGTGGGATCATCAGCACGGTCGAATCGGGTGCGCAGCCGGCAACGGCGATCCCCGCGGGGTGGTACGCCGACCCGTCCCAGCCCGGGGCGCAGCGCTGGTGGAGCGGCATGGGCTGGACCGAGCACACGCACGTTCCGGCGCCCGTCGTTCCCGTGCCCGTCGTTCCCGTGCCCGCCGCGCCGCCCGTGCAGCCGTCGATCCCGCAGAACTACGTGCCGTTCCAGTCGACCGTGGTGCAGCAGCAGGGCACGACGTTCCAACAGGCGGCGCCCGCCGGCCCGATCAGCAACAGGTCCGCGTGGCTGTCGCTCGGGCTGGGGGCCTTCGCGGCGATCTTCGTCGGCATCTACCTGGAGACGCACCCCAACGGCATCGTGGTGACGAGCGCGGCGGCGACCAGCATCTTCTGGGGCATCCGGGCGATCATCCATCGTCGGCAGGGCCGGGCGACAGTGCTCTGGGCGCCGATCGTGGGCATCGCGCTCGGCGCGCTCTCGGTGATCTTCATCCTTCTCGCGCTGCTCGGTGCGCTCGTCTCGACCGCCGGCACGGACTCCGGCGTCGTGCCGCAGTCCCAGTCCTCGGGCGTCGGCACGCAGAGCTTCCCGAACAACCCCGAACTGACCGCGCTGCTCAGTTCGACGGATGCCGTCGAGCGCGCGCTCCAGTCGCAGCACGCCGTGAGCGGCACGTACCCGGCCAGCGTCAGCCTCTCATCGGGCGCGCTCACGCTCCCCGACGGCACGGTGCTCGCCACGATCCAGCCGACCTGGGGCTGGCAGTACGTGACGAAGGACAACGGCGCGAGCTACAGCTTCGAACTCGTCGGCACGAAGGGCGGCAACCGCGCGGGCTACTCGTCGATCGACGACAAGACGCTCTACGACTGCGACTACAAGGACTGCAACGTGAACCCGGACACGCAGCCCGCCCAGACCGCGCCCGCCGCCCCGAACGCCTAGCCCTCGCGCTCGGCCAGTGACTTCAGCGTGGCCAGTGCCTTCGGCCACGCGGCATCCATGTCGGCGGCCCAGTCGTCGAGGAGCTCGGCGCGCACGGTGAGGGTGGTCGCGCCATCCGACTCCGCGAAGGTGTAGGTCTCGCGCGTGCCGGCGAGCTCCAGTGCGAGGTCGCTGGTGGTGTCATCCTGCCCGCGCGCGACGAGTCCGCGATACTCGATGCTCACGCGCTCGTAGGGCACGCTCTCGACGATGCGGCCGAGGAGCCCACCCTCGTCACCGTCCTGGTCGGGGCCGAGGAAGCGGATGTCGCTGCCCAGCTCCCAGCTGCCCACGTAGTGCGACCCCGGCTGGAATTCGCCCGTCCAGGCGCGGTACGGCACGTCGTCGAGCATCCTGTGCCAGACGACGCGCGCCGGGGCGAGGATGTCGATGCTGTAGGTCTTCGTCTCCATGCGCTCGATGATAGCTAGAGGGTGGTGGTGCCCGTCTCACCCACATCGGGCGTGGAACCGGAGACCTTCGACTTGACGAAGGCGATCACCGACGCGACGCGGCCGCCGGGGGTGTCCCAGTACTGCGCGGTGTCGGGCGAGAAGCGGATGAGGGTGACGTTCGCGTCGTTCTCGCCCTTGGGGAACCACGCCTCGACATAGGGGTTCCAGAGCTCGTGCACCTTCACGGCGTCGTCGACGGTCTCGGCGGTGCCGGAGAGCGACAGCCACGTGTCGTTCGACGAGAAGCTCACGTTCACCTGCGCGTCGCCGCCGATCTGCTTCACGTCGTCGGAATCCTTCGCCGCGAAGAACCACAGGTCGCCGTCGAACTCGCGATCCTGCACGGTCATCGGTCGCGACACGAGCTTGCCGGATTCGTCGACGGTGGTGAACATCGCGAACCGGAACTTCTTGAGCAGCTCGCTCACCTTCGTGCGGTCGTCGTTCTCAGCCATGGGGGTCTCCTTCGTTGTGGAGACGCCCACGGTCGGCGCGAGGCGGGCGGATGTCTAGCCCCTTGCAGTTCGCGCTCAGGCGGTGTGACTGTTCCGTTCCGGGACAGCGGATCCGCGCGCGCCGGCCCGCTCGTCCCGAACGGGAACACTCACTGGAACTCGTCGTACTCCAGCACCTCGCGCACCTCGACCGCGCCATACGTCGGCAGGCGGTTGGCCCAGTCGACGGCGGCATCCATGTCGTCGCACTGCATCAGGTAGTAGGCGGCGACCTGCGTATCACCGGCAGTGAACGTGCCCGGCGTGGATGCCTCGGCGCGCGCCACCCCGGAGAGCTGCGTGCTCACCAGCCGCCCGTCCCCCGGCGCCTGGAACGCGCCGCCGTCGAGGTAGACCCCGGCATCCTTCGCCTCGCGCTCGAACTCGGCCCAGGCGTCGAAATCCGCCTGGGTGCCGCCGGTCGCCGCGGTGTGGGACCACATGAGCATCAGGTATTTCATGCCGGTGACGCTACGCCAGCCCTGCGACATCGCGGCCGTCGTCGCGGCGGGGAAAACGCATCGCGGACACCTGCGCGCCTCCCGCCGTCAGCGGATATCACCGCCGCGAGGGAGCGTGTCCCCCGCCACGAGATCGGTCAGGACTGCGCCCGCTCCAGCACCAGCTCCCGCACCCGCGCCGCGTCCGCCTGGCCCTTCATGGCCTTCATGACCGCGCCGATGACGGCGCCGGCGGCCTGCACCTTGCCGTCGCGGATCTTCTCGAGCACGTCGGGCTGCGCGGCCAGGGCCTCGTCGATCGCGGCGATCAGGGCGCCGTCATCCGAGACTACGGCGAGGCCGCGCGAGGCGACGACCTCGGTCGGTGAGCCCTCGCCCGCGATCACGCCCTCGAGCACCTGGCGGGCCAGGCGATCGGTGAGTTCGCCGCTCTCGATGAGGGCGATGAGCTCGGAGACGTGCAGCGGGCTGATCAGGGTCGAGGCATCCACGGAGGAGGCGTTCGCGATGCGGGCGATCTCGCCCGTCCACCACTTGCGGGCCTGCGCGGCGGAGGCGCCCGCGGCCGTGGTCTCCTCGATCTCGACGAGGAGGCCCGAGTTGTAGACATCCTGGAACTCCAGGTCGGTGAAGCCCCACGCCTCCTTGAGGCGGCGGCGGCGCACGGCCGGGGCCTCGGGCAGCGCGGCGCGCAGCTCCTCGATCAGCTCCAGCGACGGCTCCACCGGCAGCAGGTCGGGCTCCGGGAAGTAGCGGTAGTCGTCCGCGTCGCTCTTCGGCCGGCCCGCGGATGTCGCGCCCGTGTCCTCATGCCAGTGGCGGGTCTCCTGCGTGATCGTGCCGCCCGCCTCAAGAATCGCGGCCTGGCGCTGGATCTCATAGCGAACCGCACGCTCCACCGAGCGGAGACTGTTCACGTTCTTCGTCTCGGTGCGGGTGCCGAGTTTGCCCGATCCGCGCGGCGACAGCGAGATGTTCGCGTCGCAGCGCAGGTTGCCGCGCTCCATCTTCGCGTCGGAGATTCCGAGCGCGCGCACGATGTCGCGGATGGTCGAGACATACGCCTTGCCGAGTTCGGGGGCATCGCCCTCGGCGCCGGTGATCATGTGCGTCACGATCTCCACCAGCGGCACGCCGGCCCGGTTGTAGTCGACCAGCGAGTATTCGGCGCCCTGGATGCGGCCGGTGGCGCCCCCGACGTGCGTGAGCTTGCCGGCATCCTCCTCCATGTGCGCACGCTCGATCGGGATGTCGAAGACGCGACCGTTCTCGAGCTCCACCTGCACCGA
>JAODAU010000373.1 GCA_025463615.1 Microbacteriaceae bacterium
GCTCGCCGCCGCCGACCACGTCGACAGCGGCACCTGGCAGACGCAGCGCGTCAGCCACGCCGCGCTCGAGACGCACGCCACCCGCGGCTGGCTGGATGCCGACGGGCGCCTGGTTCTCAGGACGTCGAGCCAGGTGCCCTACCTCGTGCGCGACGAGCTCGCCCACATCTTCGGGCTCGACGAGAGCCGCATCCGCGTGTTCACAGCGCGGGTCGGCGGCGGGTTCGGCGGCAAGCAGGAGCTCATCACCGAGGACCTCGTCACGCTCGCGGTCCTGAAGACCGGGCGGCCGGTGCAGCTCGAGTTCACCCGCGAGGACGAGTTCACGGTCGCCTCGCCGCGCCACCCGATGCGCGTGGGGGTGACGCTGGGGGCGACATCCGACGGCACCCTCACGGCCATGGCGGTCGACGAGCTCATGGACACCGGCGCCTACGGCAACCACGGCATCGGCGTGATGTTCCACAGCGTGCACGAGTCGATCAGCGTCTACCGCTGCGCCAACAAGCGGGTGGATGCCGAGTCGGTCTACACGAACAACCTCCCGTCCGGCGCCTTCCGCGGCTACGGCCTCGGCCAGGTCGTGTTCGCCATCGAGTCGGCCATGGATGAGCTCGCCCGCGAGCTGGGCATGAGCCCGTTCGAGCTGCGGCGGCGCAACGTCGTCGTGCCGGGCGACCGGATGCTCGTGGTCGACGCCGACGAGGCATCCGACCTCGACATGAACGGCTACGGCCTCGACCAGTGCCTCGACCTGGTAGAGGCGGCGCTCGCCGACCCGGCTCCGACGCCAGACCCCGGCTGGCAGGTGGGCACCGGCATGGCCCTCGCCATGATCGCGACGATGCCGCCGCGCGGCCACTTCGCCGACACCCGCATCACGCTGCTGCCCGACGGCCGCTACGAGCTGCACGTCGGCACCGCCGAGTTCGGCAACGGCACCACCACGGTGCACGGGCAGCTCGTGGCGACCGCGCTCAACACGACGGTGGAGCGGATGGTCATCCGCCAGTCCGACACCGACGTCGCGCGCTACGACACGGGCGCCTTCGGCTCTGCGGGCGTCGTCGTCGCGGGCAAGGCGCTGCTCGCCGCGGCGCGCAAGCTCGAGACACTCATGCTCGACCGGGCATACGAGCTCACAGGCGAGCGGGGAACCGTGGTCGACGGCGGCGTGCAGGCGGGCAGGTTCGTGCCGGCGTCCGAACTCGGCGCCCTCACCGCCGACGGCAGCCACGACGGCACGCCGCGCTCGGTCGCGTTCAACGTGCACGGGTTCCAGGTGGCCGTGAACGCGCGCACCGGCGAGGTGCGCATCCTGCGCTCCATCCAGTCGGCGGATGCCGGCACCGTGCTCAACCCGGAGCAGCTGCGCGGCCAGATCGAGGGCGGCACGGCCCAGGCCATCGGCACGGCCCTCTACGAGGAGATGCGCATGGATGGCGCGGGCGGGGTCACCACCACGGCGTTCCGCAACTACCACGTGCCCCAGTTCGCCGACATCCCGGTGACCGAGGTGCTGTTCGCCGACACCTACGACGAGCTCGGGCCGCTCGGCGCGAAGTCGATGAGCGAGGCGCCGTACAACCCGGTCGCGCCCGCCCTGGCGAACGCGATCCGGGATGCACTGGGCCGCCGGCCGCACGAGCTGCCGATGTCGCGCGACAGGATCTGGCGGCTGATGCGCTGAAGCGGATCGAGCCTGAGAGCGGATCGAGGTTGAAAAGCGGATCGAGCTTGTCGAGATCTCACCGCCGAAGTAGCCCTCCGTGAGGTCTCGACAAGCTCGACCCGCCTTCTCGCTCGATCCGCTCAAGTCAGGCGACCGGTTCCAGATCCTCGGCCGCCAGCCGCTCCACCTCCGCCACGTGCGCCAGCACCGCCGAGCGCTTCGGCAGCAGCAGGCTCGCGAGCGCCGCGAGCAGGTACCCGGCGACCGCGATCCAGCTCGAGTCACGCAGCGCGGCGAGCACGTTGGGCTGGCTGAAGTCCGTGCCGACCGCGGTGAAGAACACGGTGCCCGAGACGGCGACGCCTACCGCGGCGCCGATCTGCTGGAAGGTGCCGTACACGCCCGAGGCGGAGCCGGCATCCGCGATGGGGATGGTGGCGAGCGCGATGTCGATGAGCGGCACGATCAGCAGCCCGAGGCCGACCCCGGTGACGAGCATGGGCCAGAAGATCGTCCAGCCGGTGAGGCTCGTGCCCGCGGAGGTGATCCACGCGACCACCCAGACGATGCCGCCGGCCTGGATGAGCGCGCCCAGGGTCACGATCGGCTTGCCGACCTTCGTGCCGAGCGGGATCGCCGCGCCGGTTCCGATGAACGCGCCGAGGCTGAACGGCAGCAGCGTGAGCCCGGCGCCGAGCGCGGTGAACCCGAGCGCGGCCTGCACGTACACGAGCAGCACGACCGTGATCGCGTTCATCGCGCCCTGGAACATGAACTGCGTGACCAGGCCCGACGAGAACCCGCGGTTCGCGAACAGCCGCATCGGCAGCAGGGCGGTGCCGTCGCGGGCCTCGCGGCGGCGCTCGTAGGCGATGAACAGCACGATCAGCAGCACCCCGGCCACCACCGGGAACCACAGCCACGCGGCCCAGTCCAGCGCGCGCCCCTCGATCACCGGGTAGAGGATGCCGAGCAGGGCGCCGGTGAGCAGCAGAACCCCCGGGACATCCAGCCGCGCCTTCCGCGGCGACTTCGTGTTCGGCACGAACCGCGCCGCGAGGATGAAGATCACGATGCCGATCGGCACGTTGATGAAGAAGACGCTGCGCCATCCGGAGCCGGCGATGTCGGCCGTGACGAGCGCGCCGCCGAGCAGCGGGCCGATCACAGCGGCGAGCCCGCCGACTCCCCCGATGATGCCGAAGATCGGCGCGCGCTCCTTCGGGCTGAACAGTGCCTGCAGCGTGGCGAGCGCCTGCGGCACCATCATCGCCGAGAACGCGCCCTGCACCACGCGCGAGGTGACGAGCATGTCGCCGTTCACCGCGAACGCGCCGATGGCCGACGCCAGCGTGAAGCCGCCGACCCCGATGAGGAAGGTGCGCTGGCGGCCCAGGATGTCGCCCAGCCGGCCACCGGTCACGAGCAGCACCGCGAACGCGAGCATGTACCCGCTCACGATCCACTCGAGCTGCGCCGCGGTCGCGCCGAGCTCGGTGCGGATCGACGGCAGGGCGACCTGCACGATCGTCACGTCGAGCAGGTCCATGAAGGTGGCGAAGATGAGGATGCCCATCGCGAGTCCGCGCCGGGTCGATGGAGTTGACATGATGCCTCTCTCTAAACTGGAAGCTGAAGATTCTCTGGTGTGGGATATTCCCTAATCGGTATTATCCCGATACGGGATTAAATAGTCAAGGAGGCGTCGTGGCATCGCGCGAAGAGCTGACCGACCGGATCGCGGAGGCGATGCGCGACGTGATCGCCACGGCGGTGCTCACCAACGAGCGCATCGCCCGCAGCTTCGGCGTGAACGTCGTCGACCTGCAGACCCTCGGCGTGGTGATGCGGGCCCAGCGCGCCGTGACCCCCGGCGAGATCGCGCAGCTCACCGAGCTGCCCACCAGCACGGTGACCCGGGTGCTCGACCGCCTCGAGTCGGCGGGCTTCGTGCGCCGGGAGCCGGACCCGTCGGACCGGCGACGCACCGTCATCCACCCGATTGTCGACCGCCTGGTCGCGGAGGAGAACAACCCTTACGCGGGCGTGCTCGAGGGCCTCACCGCCCTGCACGCGGGGTTCACGCCCGACGAGCTCGAGATCGTGGCGCGCTACCTCGAGACGATGGCGGCGGCGCCCCCGCGGTAGCCGCTCAGGCGCGCACGCGGCCCCGGCGGTGGATCGGGCCATCGGTGGTGCGCAGCGGCGCGGCGCCCGACCCGGTGCGCACGGCGATCACCTCGGCGAGGATCGCGACGGCCGTCTCCTCGACGGTGCTGGCGCCGATGTCGAGGCCGATGGGCGAACGCAGGCGGGCGATGGCGGCATCCGTCACCCCGCGTTCGCGCAGCGACGCGACCCGGCGGTCGTGGGTGTTGCGCGAGCCCATCGCGCCGACGAAGCCGGCCGGGGTGGCGAGGGCGAGCGCGATCAGCTCGGCGTCGAAGCGCGCGTCGTGGCTGAGCACGCAGATGGCGGCGCGCTCGTCGAGGGACTGTTCCGCGAGCCAGACCGTCGGCCACGAGACGACGACCTCGCAGCCGGGGAAACGGACGGATGTGGCGAAGAGCGGCCGCGGGTCCACCACCGTGGTGCGGTAGCCGAGCATCCTCGCGGCGTCGGCGAGGGCGGCGGAAAACTCCATCGCGCCGAAGATGACCATACGGGGGGCCGGCACGGACACCTCGAAGAACGTCTCGAGCAGGTCGCCGTCGCAGTCGATGGCGGTGAGGGCGGTCTCGCCGAGGGCGATGCGGGCGGCGAGTTCCGACTCGATTCGGTGTTCGTAGCCCTCGGGCCCGGCGATGCGCAGCGCGACGCCCGCGGGCTCCCCCGCGACGGCGAGGGCGAGCTGCTCGCGGTCCGCCTCGGTGCCGAGCCGGACGTGGATGCGCAGCTGCCCACCGCACGTGAGCCCCACCGAGAACGCGGTCTCGTCGCTCACCCCGTACTCGACGACGCGCGGGACGCCGTCCTCGAGCAGCTCCTCGCAGGCCTGCACGACGGCGCCCTCGACGCAGCCGCCGGCGATGCTGCCGATGACCCGTTCGCCGTCGAACGCCATCGACGTGCCGACCGTGCGGGGCGCACTCCCCTCGATGGAGATCGCGGTCGCGATCGCGATCGGGCGCCCGGACTCCAGGGCCGGGAGCAGGCGATCGGCGATCTCGAACATGCAGCAAGGGTCGCACACGGCCGTTTCAGGGCTGTTACGCGCTACTCGGTGACGAAGACGGCGTGTCCGATCCACGCGGGGGTGGTGAGCGCGTCGACGGCGGCGCGGCCGACCGTGTCGAACCGGGTGCTGTAGTGCCACCAGACCGCACGATCCACGCCGGTGCGATAGCGGGCCCGGCCGCTGCCGCCGATGAGGCGCGAGGGCCGGAGCAGCGTCCACTCGGTCGCACTGGCGCGAATCGCCTTTTCCATTGCCCGCGTATCGTCGGTGGCCGAGAACACCCGGGCCACGATCGGCTTCGCCACGAATCGGGACAGTGGATCGTC
>JAODAU010000444.1 GCA_025463615.1 Microbacteriaceae bacterium
TCGTGCCCCCGATCTGGAAGAACAGCGACGAGATCGCGCCGATCGTGCGCGCCACGTTGTTGGCGCCGGAGACGCCCTTCGCCCACTGTGGGGCCTTGCCGCCGCTGTCGCCGATCATGCGCACGTCGGCGGCGAGCAGTGACTGAAGGCCCTCGATGTCGCCGTCGCGGATGGCGTCGAAGAACCGCGCGGCGAGCTCGTCGCGCTCGTGCCGGTCGGCCTCGAACCTCGGCCGGCCCTCGTTCATGTGGCGGCGGGCGCGCACCGCCAGCTGGCGGCAGGCGTCCTCGGAGCGGCCCACGGCATCCGCGATCTCCGGAAAGTCGAAGGCGAAGACCTCACGCAGCACGAACACCGCGCGCTCCAGCGGGGTGAGCTGCTCGAGCAGAAGCAGGGCCGCGGTGGAGACCGAGTCGGCGAGTTCGGCGGCGCGGGCCGGGTCCTCGTAGGGGTCGCTGACGAGCGGCTCCGGGAACCACTGGCCCACGTACTGCTCCCGGCGCACGCGGGCGGAGCGCAGCACGTCGATCGAGATGCGCGTGACGATCGCCGAGAGGAACGCCTTCGTCGAGGTGGGCACCGTGTCGGAGGCCTCGAACCGCAGCCAGGTCTCCTGCACGGCATCCTCGGCCTCGCTCACACTGCTCAGGATGCGGTAGGCGATCGCGAACAGCAGCGGGCGCAGCTGTTCGAACTCCTCGACGCGGGATGCCTCGCTCATGACGCCAGCTCCGCCTTGAAACCCTCGCGCCACGACGGGTAGCGCAGCCGCCAGCCGAGCTCACGCTTCGCCTTCGCGTTGGAGAAGCCGCGGCCCTCCGTCATCATGATCACCGCGACGTCGCCGGCGATCGGCCGAGCGAGCCAGGTCGGGAAGTGCATGGGCGGCTTCGCGCCCGCCACCTCGGCGAGGTACGGCAGCCAGTCGCTCGCCGCCGCCGGCTCGTCGTCCGCGATGTTGAAGATGCCCTCGGAGTTCTGCTCCACAGCCAACACGGTAGCGCTCGCGGCGTCATCCAGGTGCAGCCAGGAGCTGTGTCCGGCGCCGCTGCCGACAAGCGGGTACTGCCGTTTGCGCACGAGTTCGGCCTGGTCCTCGATGGCGCCGGGCCCGTAGAGCGCGCCGAAGCGCAGCGCCGCGCCGCCCGCTGCGAGGGTCGCACGCTCGAGGTGCAGGATGGCCGCCATCCCCCGCTCCGCGGCCGTGCCGGCGAGCGCGTCGAGCGGCTCCTCCTCGGTCTTCACCCAGCCGCCGGAGCGCAGGCCGTTCCAGCTGCCGTAGCTCTGCGCCACGAAGTGCGCGCCGCCGACGGCCTGCGCGGCCGCGATGAGGTTGTCGGTGCCCTCGATGCGCAGGCGGATCGTGGGGGCGAACCAGCGGTCCATGTGCTTGATGTCGGGCTTGCCGCCGTGCTCGAACGAGATGGCGGTCATCTGGTGCACGACGGTGTCGGGGCGTGCCTCGGCCACCGCCTGGCCGACGGATGCGGCATCCAGCCCGTCCATCACCACCGCCTCGGCGCCCAGCCGCCGCAGCGACTCGAGCTTGGATGGTGAGGATGTCGTCGCCGTCACCCGGTGCCCCCGCTCCACCAGCTGCCGCACGACCCGCCGCCCCACGACGCCCGTTCCGCCCGCCACGAATACCCGCATGGTTACCGCCTCTCGTTGTAGCTCCTGGTCATGAGACGAGGTGGCGGCGGGGGTTGTGACATCCGGTCGGCGTTGTGGTCAGTCGCTGCGAGTTAGCGCCGCGCACACCCACAACTGGTGACCAATGCCAAATGAAGGCATCGCGAGGCGTGGCGCCCCGCGATTCCATGGGTCGCGATCAGCGGGAGCGCGACGATGCCTTCATTTGGCATAACAACACTTCAGCAATATCGACGATTCGCTATACTGGGCGGATGCTTGCCGGGGAGGTTGTTCGAGACGCGCGGCTCCGCGCGGGGCTCACCCAGGTGGAGCTCGCCGACAGGGCGGGAATCGCGCAGAGCGTTGTCAGCGCGTACGAGTCGTCGCGGCGCGAGCCGAGTGTGGCGATGCTCCGGTCGCTGGTCGCCGCCGCGGGCTTCGACCTCGACCTGGTGCTCGCGCGACGCGAACCGGCGGGGCCGCTTCGCATGCGGGTCGATCGAAACAGCCGTGCGCTCGTCCGCACGTTGCGCGGTCTCGGTGCCGAGCGTGTGCGACTCTTCGGGAGCGTGGCGCGCGGCGAGGAACGCCCCGGCAGTGACATCGACCTGCTGGTGGATGTCGGCCCCGACACCGGCCTCATCGAGCTGGGACGCATGCGGACCGAGGCCGAACTGATCCTCGGCAGCAGCGTGGACATCGTGCCCGCGAACAGTCTCAAGCCGGATGTCGCGGCGCACGTGTTGGCGGAGGCGATCGCGCTGTGACCCGATCCGACCGCGACCGGCTGCTCGACATCGAAGTCGCGAGTGACGCCATCGCGAGCTACGTCGCGAGGGTCGACGTAAGCGACGACATCGTGTTCGACGCGATCCGGGTGCGCCTGATCGAGATCGGCGAGGCGGTGAAAGACATCTCGCCTGAGCTGCTGGCAAGCGAACCTGACGTGCCATGGTCCGAGGTGTCGCGAATGCGCGACCTGCTTACGCACCGGTACTTCGACACCGCCCACTCCATAGTGCGAGCGACTGCATCGCGTGACGTTCCGGCGCTCGCGGCTGCCGTTGGTCGGATTCGCGCTCGGCTCTGATGTGCCGGCTGCGGTTGTCACTCGCGGCGGGGTTACCGCGTGGCGGCGGGAGGCGCGCGGCTCGCCGCCGTGAGGTAACCCCGCCTCGAGGCGTGATGACTCCCGCCACGAGGGAAACTCAGGGCGCGAGGGCGGGGGAGATGTGCTCGGGGAGGAAGCCGCGGCCGATGAGTCGCGCGGTGAGCCGACGCAGGAGCGGCTGCAGCGCGACGAGCGCCACGCGGGCGGGCGCCGGGACCGCCCGGCGGTGGTCGCCCGAGCGGGCGATGCGGGCGTGCACGCGCTGCTGGATGCCCTGCATCCGCTCCACGGGACGGGACCGGTGGGCCTGTAACCCTGCCAGCACCTCGCCCGGGACCGGCCCGGAGCCCAGGGGACCGGCGACCGCGTTGGCGAGCGCCACGGCATCCTGGATCGCGTAGTTGATGCCGACGCCGAACACCGGCGACATGGCGTGCGCCGCGTCGCCGATGCAGACGAAACCGTCGCGCCACCAGGTGGGCAGGCGGTCGAGCTGCACCGAGAGCAGCTTCACCTGGCTCCAGTCGGCGATGCTGGCGACGACCGGCCCGAGCACCGGCGCCGTGCGCACCAGCGCCTCGTGGAACGCCCCGAGCCCGGCGGCGCGCAGCTCGTCGAAGCCGCCCTTCCGGATGATGTACCCGCCCTGGTAGTACGTGTCGCGCTCGATCGTGAGCACGACGCCGCGCCCGTCGAGGTAGCCGAGCGTTGTCGGCGGTGCGGGCGAGGGCTTCGGCAGGTCGAACCAGAGCACGTCGATGGGGGCGCCCAGGTCGTCGGGCGTGAGGCCCGCCTCGGCTCGGAGACCGGATGACCGCCCATCGGCGGCCACCGTGAGCGTGGCCCGCACCTCGGTCTCCCCCGCGCGCACCCCCACCACGCGGCCGCTCTCCACGATGAGGCCCGTCGCCTCGGTGGACATGAGCAGCTCGAACCCCGGCACGCCTTCACCCTCCCGCGCGAGGAACGAGAGGAAGTCCCACTGGGGCGCGAAGACGAGAAAGTCGTCGGGGGTCGGCAGGGTGCCGAAATCGACGAGGGTGAGGCGGTGGCCGTCTATGACGGCATCCATGGTCTCGATGCGGGTGAGCGGCAGGGCCAGGAAGCGCTCGCGCAGGCCCAGCTCGCCGAGCAGCGTGATCGTGGAGGGGTGGATCGTGTCACCGCGGAAGTCCCGCAGGAAGTCGGCGTGCTTCTCCAGCACGGTCACGCGCAGGCCGGCCCGCGCCAGGATGTAGCCCGCGATCATGCCCGCGGGGCCGCCCCCGGCGATCACGACATCGCGGTCCATCGCGGCCCTACGCGCGGAAGGCGGAGGCGAAGACCGCCGGCATCCTGAGCCAGGATGGCTTGGAGGCGAAGCCGACCAGCCGGCGCCCGGTGACCGCGGCGCTGCGCGAGGTGACGAACCACGGCGGCTTCGGGAACAGCGCGAACTCCCCGCCCGCGAATGACCGCGGGAACGGCCGGAACGGCCCGGTCACGACGGTGCGTTCGGGCGAGTCGATGAGCAGCGCGTTGTGCACGGTGCCGATGCCGCTCTGCACGTTGGCGAGGTCGTGCCCGGGGAACGCGCCCCACGGCGCCGCGGCGGTGAGGTAGCCGACGCCGGTCCAGGCGTTGATGGCGATCGTGCCGTAGCGCAGCCGGGCGACGGCCTCGCGGAATCCGTCGCCGAGCCGCTTCTTGGTGGCCGGATCGACCAGCACGTTGGCGCCGAGCGTGCCCACGAAGTCGTCGTTGACGGTCTCGACCGCCGTGTCGAGGAACGCCTGTCCGGTGCCGGGCAGCTCGATCACGCCGA
>JAODAU010000440.1 GCA_025463615.1 Microbacteriaceae bacterium
GCGCAGTCGGTCACCGAGGTGCACGGCATCGCGGTCGACGAGCCCGAGCGCGCACGCACGCTGGTGATGACGATGATGCTGGGCACCGCCGGCTCCGACCTGGTCAAGCAGTTCGCCGGCCAGATCACCGGCGGCAAGAGCCGCGGGTCGTTCTGGGGCGAGCTCGTCACGAAGAGCCTGCCCGAGGTGGCGGTGAGCCAGATCGGCGGCCGCGTGCAGCAGCTGTTCGTGCGCCGGTTCGCCGCGAGCCAGGGTGCGAGCGTGCTCGGTCGCGCCATCCCGTTCGGCGTCGGCGCCGTCATCGGCGGTGCGGGCAACCACCTGCTCGGCCGCAAGGTGGTCACCAGCGCACGTGCCGCGTTCGGGCCCGCGCCCGACGCCTTCCCCACCGAGCTGGATCCCACGGTGCGGCTGCCCGGGGCGCCGCGGCCCGCGCTGCCACGGCTCGCATCCCGCGTCGGCACCACCCTCGGCTCCGGCGTGGTGGCCGGCGTGCGCTCCTCGTCGAGCGCGGTCAAGCGCGGTCGGGACGCGGTCGTGCGGCGCACGCGACGCGGGGCATCCACCCCCGACGACGACGCGGACTGAGCGGCTCTTCTCCTCCCCAACGGGCGATTTCGGGGGTCATCCACAGTTCGACCCTGCGGGGCCTCGATCGAGCCCGCCGGCGTCGGGCGCCGGGGCTAACTTGAGCGCATGACCGGCTCCCGCTCACCCCAGACCCAGTATCCCTACGCCGTGCCGTTCCGCGTCGATCGCGACGCGGGGCCCCGGCGCTACCTGCTCACGAACACCAGCGAGGAGCGCCTCGACGGCATCGCGCTCAGCCTGCTCGGGCAGGGCGTCATGCCCGCGAGCCCGCCACGGGCGCTCGAACCGGGCGAGACGCTGGAGGTGCTCATCTCCGCCAGGGACCTCGCGCGCAGCACCGTCCTGGTGGTGCGCTGGTTCCGGCCGACCGGCGAGGAGTTCCTCTGGCGGGTCAGCTTCTAGCTACTGGTTGCGATGCGCGGCGCGCTCGCGGATGTAGTCGGCCGCCGAGTAGACGACCTTGCGCTTGGGCAGCGACTCGCCGCCGATCCCCTTGACCAGCTCGCCCGGGTCGATGCTCAGCACCGACGCGATGAGCACGAGCGTGTGGAAGTTGGGGTTGCCCAGGCCACGCTCGATCTTGCCGTAGTTCGAGACGTTCATGCCGGCGAGGTGGGCGATCTCCTCCTGGCTGCAGGCGAGTTCGATGCGGCGGAGCTTGATGCGCTCCCCCAGCTGGCGGGCGGCGTCGGAGATCGGTGAAGGCACAATACATTGATAGGTGCCCCACTGCGCAGGAGCCAGAGCATGCGACGCCGCGCGCGTTAAGGCTCGGCGCTCAAAGCACTATGCGTCGTCATCATCCTCGTCGAACGGGTCGGACTCGTGCTCCTCGCGCTCCCCCGCGTGCACGATCGCGTTGCGGTCCCACTCGGCCATGAGCTCTTCGACCGCGGCGTGGAAGCGGGCGGTCGCCGCGCCCGGGGTCGTGTCGCCGAAGTGCCGCTCGACCCAGTAGCCGAGCCGCGCGAGCGCCTCCTCGTCGTGGAGCGCGCGGTCGACAAGGGCGGGGGTCGCCGCGGCGCCCTCGACCGTGAGCCACTCGGCCTGGCCGAGGTAGCCCTCGTGGTCGATCTCGGCGGAGTCGGCGGCCGGACGTGTCACGATGAGCGGTTTGCCGGTGGCCAGCCGGTCGTAGACCATGGCGGAGACATCCGTGATCGCGACATCCGCGGCGGCGAGCTGCCAGCCGAGCGCCGGGCCGTCGTCGTAGACGTGCTGTGCCGCGGCGTCGGCCGAGTTCGCCGAGGCGAGCATGGCGATGATGCGCTCGTTGGCCTGCTTCGTGGCCGGGTCGATGACGCCGGTGCGCGGGTGCGGGCGGTAGATGACGCGGTGGCGCCCGGTCGCGAGCAGCGACGAGACGAGGGCGACGCCGTGGGTGGCGACGGACCCGTACGCGGCGGCACCGCGGTCGCCCTCCCAGGTGGGCGAGTAGAGCACGACGGTGCGGTCATCCGGGGTGTAGGGCAGGGCGCCGGCCAGGTGATCGGCCTGGGGGCGGCCGATCGACCGGGTGCGCGCGTCGATGTCGAAGCCCCAGAGCTTGCGGGCGAGGCGGTCCCGCGCGGCATCCCCCGCGATGAAGCTGTAGTCGTAGGCCTTGAACTGGTTGGTGGTCATGTACATCTTGTCGCTCTCGCCGTGGTTGACGAAGACGTGCCACATGCGGCCGTACCGGAACATCTGGAAGTTCTTGGCGTTCTGGTTGACGTAGAAGACGATGTGGATGTCCTGCCGCTCCACGAACTCCTCGAGCTCCACCACCGTGCGAAGGTAGGCCACCGGAACGGGCGCCTCCTCCACCATCACCAGTGCGGCGCTGGGCGAGCGGCTGATGATCGCGACGGGCCAGGTCTTGGCGAGCTCGGCCAGGGGCGCGTACCACTGACGCACCTGGTAGAGGTTGACCCTGGTGTCGGCGAAGTACACCGCGATCTTGATGCTCCCGGCGGGCAGCTGCGGCTGCGACTGGGCCCGGCGCGCCATCTCCCGGCGATTGGAGCGGGAGGCGAGCATGGAGCGCCCGACCCTGATGGCGGTCCTGAGATCCTGGATGAGTGGCACCTGACGATTAAACCAGTGCATCCTATGAGGCCGCCGAGGCCGGTCCGGGCCCGCTGCTAGGCTGCCGAGATGCCCGGGTTCGACTTCGCTCGGGGCAACGCCCGCAAGCTCGCGTCGCTGCCCCTCTACGCCCTCGGCGTCGTCGCCAGCGCGGTCGTGCCGCGGCGGCGCGACCGCTGGGTGTTCGGCAGCGGGCCGGGGGTCGGCGAGGGCGCGCTCGAGCTGGCGCGGTTCGTGCGCAGCGAGCATCCTGAGCTTGCGGTGACCTGGCTGGCGAAGGATGCCGCCGACGCCTCGGTCGCCCGCGCCGAGGGATTCGACGCCGTCGAGAAGGCCGGCGCGGCGGGGCTGTGGCGCACGCTGCGCGCGAGCGTGGTGGTGATCACACACGGCTTCGGCGACGTGAACCGGTTCGGCACGCGCGGCGCGTTCGTCGTGCAGCTCTGGCACGGCGTGCCGCTCAAGCTCATTCAGCTCGACTCCCCCGCAACCACCACGCTCGGCATCCCCGGCGGCTGGCGGCTGCGCCCCCTGCTGCGGCGGTTCTACCGGCGCGGGTTCACCGGGCTCGGGCTGGTGCCCGCCTCCTCCGAGCTGGTCGCCGGCCGGCTGCGCACGGCGTTCGGTGTCGCCAGCGCGGTCGTCGTCACGGGCGACCCGCGCGACGACGTGCTCTCCCGCGGCACCGCCGACGAGCGGCGGGCGCGGGCGCGCGCGACCGTGTTCGACCTGCTCGGCCTCGCCGACGACGGCCGGCACCTGCTGCTCTTCGCCCCCACCTGGCGCGACGGCGCGCGCGACCCCGCGCTGCCCGGCGCGGACGAGTGGCGGGCGATCGCCGCGCACCTCGAGAGCGTGGGCGGCCTGCTCGTGGTGCGGCCGCATCCGCTCGGCGTCGGCGAGTACGCGGCGGGTGGTGCGTTCTCCGACCGCATCCGGGTGCTGAGCTCGGCCGACGCCACCACCATCACCCCGCTGCTGCCCGCGTTCGACCGGCTGGTGACCGACTACTCGTCGATCGCGTTCGACTACTCGCTCATCGGCGGGCCGATGTTCTACCTCGCCCCCGACGAGGACGACTACGCCGGCAGCCGCGGCCTCTACGGCCCGTACCGCGACTTCAGCGGCGGCCGCGAGGAGCGTGACTGGGCCGGCGTGCTGCGGCAGCTGGCGCGCTTCGAGGTCGACCCGGCCTGGGCATCCGAGGTCCTGGCGCACACGACACGAATGGCCGTCGAGTTCTTCGCATTCACCGACGGCGGGAACACTGCCAGAGTGTACGAAGAGATCACGACCAGACTGGATGCCCGCCGATGAGCCCCACCACGGACGCCGCGCCGTCGCGGGCCACTCCGTCGCAGCCCGCCCTGGACCGGATCACGGTGGACGCGGATGCCCCCGCCCTCCTCTTCGCGGGCGAGCTCGCCGGTGCCCCGACCCCCGTCGTCACCCTCCGAGGCACGCGCCAGGAGCTCCCCGGGGCGGTCACCGTCGACGGCGACCGCTGGTCGGCCACCGTGCCGCTGATGCACTCGCAGTGGGGCGGCCCGGCGCTGCCGCCTCGCTCCGGACGCTATGTGCTGTCGGGCGTGACCGTCGCCGCGCCGCTTCCCGCCGCGCAACTCATCGTCGGCGTGACCCGCGCGACGTTCGCCGTCTCCGACGACGGCCTCCTCGTCGAGTTCGCCGCGCCGCTCACCGACCGCGAGCGCGGCGGCGCGCAGCAGGCGGCGCTCGAGGCCGACTACCGCGCCACCGACTACGCGCCCGTGGACGCGGTGTTCTTCGAGAGCTTCTACGGGCGCAACGCGTCGTGCAACCCGCTCGCGATCGACCGGGTGATCGCGCGCGAGCGGCCCGACATCCTGCGCTACTGGAGCGTGGCCGACGCGTCCGTGCAGGTGCCGGAGGGCGGCATCCCGATCATCGACGGCAGCGCCGAGTGGTGGCGGGTGCGCGGGTCGGCCCGGCTGCTGGTGGTGAACGACTGGCTGCGCAAGCGCTATCGCAAGCGGCCGCACCAGACCGTGCTGCAGACCTGGCACGGCACGATGCTCAAGAAACTCGCGCTGAGCCGCTCGAATGTGAGCCTGCGCACGCGACTGGCGACGCTGCGCGAGAGCCGGCGCTGGGACATCCTGCTCGCCCAGAACGAGTACAGCCGCGGTGTATTCCGCCGCGCGTATGGATACCTCAAGCAGGTGTGGGAGGAGGGCTACCCCCGCGACGACGTGCTCAGCGGCGGCGACCCCGGGCCGGTGCGCGCGCGACTCGGCATCCCCGACGGCGCCCGCGTCGTGCTGTACGCCCCCACCTGGCGCGACGACGACCCCGACCACGTGGACCACCTGGATGTCGCCCGCTTCACCTCCGAGCTCGGCGAGGGCTATGTCACGCTCATCCGCGGCCACTCGCGCACCCTGCTCCCCGGCGAGGACGTGCACGCGCCCGGCGTGATCGACGTGACCGGGTATCCGGACATCTCGGAGCTGTTCCTCGTGGCGGACGTGCTGGTGACCGATTACTCCTCGGTGATGTTCGACTTCACCGTGACCGGCAAGCCGGTGTTCTTCTTCACCCCCGACCTCGAGCACTACCGCGAGAGCCTGCGCGGCTTCTACTTCGACCTGCTGCCCGTCGCACCCGGCCCGATCGTGCAGGGGCTGCACGAGCTCGTGCGCCTGGTGAAGGACGCGGATGCCGTGGCCGCCGACTTCGCCGACCGCTACGCCGCGTGGCGCGAGCGCTTCAACCCACGCGACGACGGCCGGGCGGCGGAACGTGTGGTCACGCGCCTGCTGGCCGAGGGGTACCTGGGCTAGATGCCGGTGCGGGAGGTGTCCGTGGCATCCTTCGCGCCGCGGAACAGGCCGAGGATGAACCCGGCCCCCCAGCTCACATGCATGGTGGGCAGCACGTAGAAGTAGCGCCAGCGGTCGCGCCAGGCCGGACCGCCCTCGGCGGTGAGGCTGAGCACGGCGAGCAGCAGCACATACGCGATCGGCGCGAGGTAGACCAGCGAGAACAGGGCGCCGAGCAGGCCGTGCAGCACTCCGGTGAGCTGCAGGACGCCGATGACGATGCTGGCCGCGAGGGCGAGCACGAGCAGCGGCGGCACGAAGAAGCGCCACGGGTTGCGGCCGCGGTAGCGGCGAACCAGCTCGCCGCGCCAGATCCCGGTCGCACAGAACTGCCGCACCAGCTTGGTCCAGCTCTCGCGGGGCCAGTAGGTGACCTCCAGCGACGGGTCGTACCAGACCACGTGTCCGGCAGCGCGGATGCGGAGGTTGAGCTCCCAGTCCTCGCCGCGACGGATCGTCTCGTCGTACATGCCCACCTCGTCGAGCACCTCACGGCGGAACACGCCGAGGTAGGCGGACTCCGCCGGGCCCTCCGCTGCGCCGCCGTGGTAGCTGCCGCCGCCGAGGCCGAAGCGGCTGTTGTAGGCGCGGGCGACCGCGGCCTGGAAGGGGGTGCGGCCGCGGGCGAGCATCACGCCGCCGACGTTGGCGGCACCGGTGCGGTCGAGGTCGGCGATGGCCCGGCGCGTGTAGTCGGGCTCGAGCTCGGAGTGGGCGTCCACCCGCACCACGATCGGGTAGTGGGTGGCGCGGATCGCCAGGTTGAGGCCGACCGGGATGTCGGTGTCCGGGTTGCGGACGACGACGATGCGCGGGTCTGCTGCGGCGAGGCGGGCCACGATCTCGTCGGTGTCATCCGTCGACGGACCGAGGGCGAGCACGAGCTCCTTGGGGCCGTCGTAGTCCTGGGCGAGAACGGTGGTCACCGCGTTGCCGATGTACGCCGCCTCATTGAGCACGGGGATGACATAGGACACGCCCGGGCGGGGCTGTGCCGTCGATGCCATGGTGTCCTGTCGTGCGGGTGCTGTGGGTCGGTTGAGCCTACCAGCCGACATCCGACAGGGCCGGACAGGCGAAAGGCACCGGCTCGCTGGGGGCGGCGAGCCGGTGCCTGTCTGGAAGGGGGTGTTACTTGAGCGTGCCGAGCGTGACGTTGACCGTGGTGGTCTTGCCGTCGCGCACGTAGCTCAGCGTGGTGCTCGCGCCCGCCGCGAGGAAACGCACCTGCGCGGTGAGGTCGGTGGCACCCGTGATCGGCACGCCGTTGAAGCTGGTGACGACGTCGCCGGCCTTGAGGCCCGCCTTGTCGGCCGCTCCACCGGAGACGACGGTCTTGAGCAGGGCGCCGACGGTCGAGCTCGAGCCGGAGGTCGAGTCCTCGACGCTGGCACCGAGCAGGCCGTGGGTGGCGCTGCCGGACTTGATGATCTCGTTGGCGACGCGCTGGGCGAGGTTCGCCGGGATGGCGAAGCCGACGCCGATGCTGCCGGACTGGCCGGAGCTGTCTGACGAGCTGCCCGCGCTGGCGATGGCGACGTTGATGCCAATCACCTTCGCGTTCTCGTCGAGCAGGGCGCCGCCCGAGTTGCCGGGGTTGATGGCGGCATCCGTCTGGATGACGGGCAGCGAGATGGTCGCCGTGGCGTCCTGGCTCTGCGACTGCGACTGCGATCCCTGGCCGTTGTCGAAGTTCCAGAAGTCGAACGGGCCGTTCTGGCCGTTGCCGCTTCCGTTGCCGTTCGACTGGTCGCCCGAGCTGGAGTCCGGCACGGCCGACGACGCGATGGTGATGCTGCGGTTGAGCGCGCTCACGATGCCCGTGGTGACCGTGTTGGAGAGGCCGAGCGGGGCGCCGATGGCGACGGCCGTCTGGCCGACGTTCAGCTTGCTCGAGTTGGCGAACGTGGCCGGCTGGAGGCCGCTCGCGTTCTTCAGCTTGATGACCGCGAGGTCCACGATCGGGTCGGTGCCCACGACGGTCGCGTCGTAGATGTGGCCGTCGGCCGTGGTGACCTGGATCTTGCCGGTGGCGGATGCCCCGTCCAGCGTGACCACGTGGGTGTTGGTGAGCACGTAGCCGTCGGAGGAGAGGATGACGCCCGATCCGGTGCCCGCCTCGGAGCTGTCGGTGACCGAGATGGTGACCACCGAAGGCTCGGCCTTCGCCGCGACCGCGGTGACGACGTTGACGTTGGAGGTGTCGTTGACCGTGATGTTCTGCGCCTTGGGGGCGGCGGTCGTGGTGGAGCCGTTCGAGTTGGCGGAGACGGCCCAGGCGGCGACGCCCGCACCGGACACGCCACCGACGAGCGCGCCGACGGCGAGGGCGGCAACGATGCCGACCTTCGCGGAGCGGCCCTTGGCGGGAGCGGCGGTTGCGGTGGTGGTGGCCGCGTACTGCGGCTCGGCTGCGGGGGCGGGCTGGCCGTCGATGAGGGGCTGCGTGTCGCCCTCCGCCGCGGGGGCGGCGAACTCGGCCGTCGGCTCCTCGGGGGTCTGGGGCGTCTCTGATCCGGAAATGTTGTCCTGCGGGCTGTCGGTCATCGGGGGTGCTCCTTCCAAGCGTTGCCAGCTTTCACTGCCAACCTGAGCATTCTATTTGGACGCCCTGTGAGCCCGCCGACGCTCTGCTTAGGAGTTGCCTGTGCGCTTCAGCAGCCGGGCCCGTGCGGATCCTGGACGCAGTCGCGGGCCACCAGCACGGTCTTCGCCGTGCCCACCGTGGTGGTGAGCCGGTTGGCGGGAACGGCGAGGGTTCCGGCGATGGGGATCCAGTCATCCGTCGTGTAGCGGTACTCGGCGCCGAACTCGACGGTGAGGTCGATGGCGTACGTACCCTCCCGCTGGTACCGATGACTGGTCGGCGTGGGGTCGAAGGATGACAGGCCCAGCGCCTTCCACGTCGCCCCTCCCCCGCCCAGCGTGGCCGCCGACCCGTCGCCGTAGACCCAGCGGAACGCCTTCGCCGTGAACCGCACGGATGCCGGCTTGCCGAGCAGCACGCCCGTCTGCACCTCGGAGTTAGCGGTCGCGAAGAAGTTCGTGTCCAGGCCGACCACCGACCAGCCGCCCGGCTCCATGTGGTCGACGCCGGGCGTCGGGGCGAACCCGATGAGGTCGCTGAGGTGCACGGGGCCGGTCACGGTGAAGCCGTCGCGCTGGCCGATGGCGGGGTTCGGGACCGCCTTGCACTTCGTGGTCAGGGTGCCGCAGGGGCGGGTCGCGGTGGTCGCGCCGTGCTTGGGTTTGGATGCGGTGGTGCCGGGGGCGGTGTTGCCGCGGGTTGCGGTGCCGTTGCCGGGGCTGTCTTTGGTCGCCTTCAGCTGAACTCCAGTGCCGTCGGTCGTGGCGCATGTGCCGGTGAATTTGCTCACGGCCGCGCACTCAGTCGCCGGGTCGGAGCTGACGACAACAGCACCCGGTAAGGCAAGCAACAACGCAATGATCAGCACCTTTGGAGCTAGCACGGTTCGGTGCTCCAAACCTCGTCATGTGAAATTCGGAGTTCATGGTCGCCCACAAGTTGAAACGCAAGCTCGTAGGTGGCAGTGTCAGGGCGATCCTTCGACACCACGGAATTGCCAGATGAGTCTACTAGCCGAAATTGACTCACATCCTCGCACACGTAAGCCCGCACCGGCTCGTCGCTAGCAGCCTCAATCGTCTCGATACGAAAGTTCCGGTAGGTGACGCTACCTGAGGCTTTTAGTCCCGCTGACCTCGCTGCGTCGAACGTCTTCAGATCGGCCTTGAGGAGGGCGCCGGTCACTACCTTGGGGAGCTCAGTTTTATAGTCTCCCCCATCAGTGAGCAACGAGACAGTTACATCCGTGTATCGCTTGTACGCGGCCTCGGCCGCCTTCAGCGCCTCCGCGTCCGAGGCGAAGAGCGGCGTGCTGGTCGGGGTGGGGGCCGGCGTTACGGTTGGGTCGGAGCCGACGCATCCTGTGAGCACGAGAACTGAGAGAAACACGACGGCGATACGCATGCCGTCACGCTAGGGGAATCCGCGAACCGGCCTCCGAAGTTCTCCACAGGCACCCGCCGCACTCATCCGGGCAGCAGCGCGCTGGTTTGTCAGCGTCGCGGTCATTCGAACGGGCGCGCCGCTGACAAACGGGCGCGCCGCCCTGTCACGTCGGACCTGGCGCGGTCGTTTCGGGGAAATGCTGTCGCACTTGCGACCGTGGTTCGCCGAAACGGCCGCGCTTACCGCAAGCGCTCGAGGGGAGGGGTGGAGAGTGGTGACCGCTACGCGGCGACGGCGCGCCGCGGGAGCGGCAGCGACAGGCTGAAGGCCGTGCCGACGCCCTCCTGGCTCTCGACGTCGAGCTCGCCCTCGTGGGCGGTCACGATCGCCTTCGTGATCGTGAGGCCGAGGCCGACGCCGGGGACCGCGTTGCGGGTCGCCGTCGACGCGCGGAAGAAGCGCGCGTAGAGCTGGTCGAGCTCGGATGCCGGGATGCCGAGCCCGGTGTCGCGCACGGTGATCACGGCATCCTCGCCCGACAGCCCGAGGCTCACGGTGACCTTGCCTCCGCGCGGCGTGAACTTCACCGCGTTGGAGATGAGGTTGTCGCAGGCCTGGCCGAGGCGCAGCGCGTCGCCGCGCACCGAGACCGGGACGCCGGGCAGCTCGAGCACCAGCTCGACGCCGGCGGCGGCCGCGGTGGGGCGGGCCGTCTCGAAGGAGGAGGTCACGACATCCGGGAGGGAGACCTGGCTGATGTCGAGCGGGAACTTGCCCGACGAGACCTGCGCGGTGAACAGCAGGTCGCCGACGAGGCGCAGCAGGCGATGCGCGTTGCGCTCGGCCACGGCGAGGTACTGCAGCTGCTCCTCGGAGAGGGGCGCATCGTCGTCGTCGCGCAGCAGCTCCAGGTAGCCGAGGATCGAGCTGAGCGGCGTGCGGAGCTCGTGCGAGATGAGGCCGACGAACTCGTCCTTGAGGCGGGAGACCTCCTTGGCCTGGGTGACATCCGTGCCGACGAAGATGTAGCCGACGGTCGTGCCCTCCTCGTCGGCGCGGGGCGTGACGGCCACCGACACCGAGAGCGTGGTGCCGTCGTGCCGCACGTAGGTCCAGTCGCGCACCTCCGCGCGGCCAAGTCGAGCCGACTCGACGAGGGCGGAGAAGCCGGGGTTGAGCACCGTCGCGCCGGGCGGGTAGTTGAGCTCCTTGGCGCGCGCCTCGAGCTCCTCGTCCAGGTGGAACTCGAAGACGTACTTCTTGCCCTGCGTCTCGTCGGGGGCGAGCCCGAGCATCACGCTGGCGCCGGGGTTCCAGACGTCGATGAGGCCGGTGAGGTCGGTGCCGATCACGGACTGCTCGGTCACCGCGTCGAGCACGC
>JAODAU010000449.1 GCA_025463615.1 Microbacteriaceae bacterium
TCTGGATGACCTTGCGCATGGTCCAAGACCATATACGGAACGGTCGGTCTACGTCCAGCGACCGCCCGTCGCGTGGTCGTCCGGGGAGTGAAAATCCTATAGTATCGACGGGTGAAGCTCGCGCGCATCGGTGACCCTGGCAGTGAAATCCCCGCGGCCCTGGTGGGTGAGACCTACTACGACCTGCGCTCCATCACCCCGGAGATCGACGGCGCCTTCCTGGCATCCGACCCGCTGGATGCCGCGCGCACCGCCATCGCCGCGGGCACGCTCCCGGCGCTCGAGGTCACCGCCGAGACGCGCATCGGCTCCCCCATCGCCCGTCCCGCCAATGTGGTCTGCATCGGCATGAACTACGCGGCGCACGCCGCCGAGTCGGGATCGCTGCCGCCGGAGATCCCGATCCTGTTCCTCAAGCCGTCGAACACGGTGCAGGGGCCGAACGACCCGGTCGACATCCCGCGCACCAGCGTCAAGACCGACTGGGAGGTCGAGCTCGGCGTGGTGATCGGCGAGGCCGCCCTCTACCTCGACTCCCCCGCGGACAGCCGCGCGCACATCGCCGGCTACGTCACCGCGAACGACCTCTCGGAGCGCGACTTCCAGCTCACCGTCTCCGGCGGCCAGTGGTCGAAGGGCAAGGCCTCCCCCGGCTTCACGCCGATCGGCCCGTGGCTCGTCACACCCGACGAGGTGGATGCCGGCGACCTGCGCCTCACCAGCTTCGTGAACGGCGAGCCCCGCCAGGACTCCTCCACCGCCGACATGGTCTTCGACGTGGACTACCTCATCTGGCACCTCAGCCAATACATGCTGCTCGAGCCCGGCGACGTCGTGCTCACGGGCACACCGCAGGGCGTCGCGCTCTCCGGGCGCTTCCCGTACCTCGGCGAGGGCGATGTCTGCGAGATCGAGATCGCCGGCCTCGGCCGCCAGCGGCAGGTGTTCGGGCAGGCCTGAGCCGTGAGCGGCCTTCGCGTTTCATAAGAATGAGCCGATTTCGCGCCCCAACCCCCCGTTCTACCTAGCGTGTCTCCACACGATCGGTAAGAATTAGTCACCACGGGGCAACGGAGACGGAGAAGGCCGTGGCAAACACGAGAACACACACTCACGAACCCACCGAATCGCTGCGGGTGCAGCCCAAGCAGCGACGCGCGATCGCACAGCTGCACGCGATCGAAGACGCGGCGCGCTACGTGCTGGGCACCAAGGGCAGGGACAGGTTCACCACCAAGGACATCGCAAGCCGGGCGCAGGTCTCGATCGGCACGGTGTACCGCTACTTCCCGGACCGCGTCGCGATCCTGGACCACGTCTGGCCCGACCGCAAAGACGTGACCCTGCCGTCGACCAAGAAGAAGTAACGCGCCTGGCGGCCCCTAGTACTATCGGTCGCTGAGGCCCTCGAAGCGGCCCTTCGAAGACCTCAGGGACCGGTCAGCTCGGCCAGCACCGCCGCCAGCTGCCCCACCGCCCAGTCGAGATCCTCGGACGTGACGACGATCGGCGGCGCCAGCCGGATCGTCGAGCCGTGGGTGTCCTTCGCGAGCACGCCCTTCGCGGCGAGGCGTTCGCACACCTCGCGCCCGGTCGCGAGGGTCGGGTCGATGTCGATGCCGGCCCACAGCCCGACGCCGCGCACCTCCAGCACGCCGTGACCCACGAGCTCGCCGAGGCGCGAATGCAGGTGTGCGCCGAGGTCGCGCGAACGGGCCTGGTATTCGCCGGTCTCCAGTATCCGCACCACCGCGTGCCCGATCGCCGCCGCCAGCGGGTTGCCGCCGAAGGTGGAGCCGTGTTCGCCGTAGCCCAGCACGCCGACGATGTCGGCGTCGCCGACCACCGCGGACACCGGCACGATGCCCCCGCCGAGCGCCTTGCCGAGCAGGTACAGGTCGGGCACGACGCCCGCGTTGTCGCACTGGAACGTCGCGCCGGTGCGACCCAACCCCGACTGGATCTCGTCGGCGATGAAGAGCACGTTGCGGCGCGTGGTGATCTCGCGCACCGCGGGCAGGTACTCCGCGGGTGGCACGATGATGCCGGCTTCACCCTGGATCGGCTCGAGCAGCACGGCCACGGTGTTCTCGTCGATCGCGGCCTCGAGGGCGGCGGCATCCCCGTACGGAACCGAACGGAAGCCGGGCGTGAACGGGCCGAAGCCGTCGCGCGCGACCGGGTCGCTCGAGAAGCCGACGACGGTGATCGTGCGACCGTGGAAGTTGCCATCCGCGACGATGATGTTCGCGAGGCCGGGCTCGACGCCCTTCACCCGGTAGCCCCAGGCGCGGGCGAGCTTCAGCCCGGACTCCACGGCCTCGGTGCCCGTGTTCATCGGGATCACCATGTCCTTGCCGGCGAGCCGGGCGAGCGCCTCGACGAACGGGCCGAGCTGGTCGTTGTGGAAGGCGCGGCTGGTGAGCGTGACCCGGTCCAGCTGCTCCTTCGCCGCGGTCACCAGGATCGGATGCCCGTGCCCGAAGTTCACCGCGGAGTAGGCGGCGAGGCAGTCGAGGTAGCGCCGCCCCTCGACATCCGTGACCCAGGCGCCATCGCCGGTCGCGACCACCACCTCGAGCGGGTGGTAGGTGCGGGCGATGTGTGCGGATTCGCGACCGATCAGGTCCGCGGACTCACCTAC
>JAODAU010000451.1 GCA_025463615.1 Microbacteriaceae bacterium
AGCCTCTCGGTGCGAGCCCTGCAGACGCTGATCACCTACGCCAAGGCGATGGCCTACTTCCGCGGGCGCACCGAGGTGTCGATCGAGGATGTCGCGGCGGTGCTGCCTTTCGCCCTGCGTGGCAAGCTGCTGCCGAACCCGCTGCACCCTCGTTTCGACGAGGGCGCGGACCGCGAGCTCGTGACCGACTCGATCAGCTGGCTCGCCGACCTCTTCGAGCAGTCCCGCAAGCAGTTCGCGGCCCTCGGGCTCGCCCGCAAGGACGAGGTCGGCGACCTGCTCGCCGAGTTCGCCAGGGGGCTCGACGGCCTCAGCGCCACCCACGGCTCGCAGCGACTCACCGCCATCGAGTCGCAGATCTCGCGCATCGCCAAGCAGGGCAAGCTCTACGGGCGGCTCTATGACGACCTGCTCGCGCTCAAGTACCTGCACCAGCGCTACACGAACTACCTGCAGTGGCTCGAGGACTCGCGGCGATGATGCGCCGACCGGGGCACGCGGTCAACGACGGGCTGACGGTGATCGACGCGCCGTTGCCGGTCGTCGACGGGTTCGACCTGCAGCTCTCGATCGACAATGTCGTGTCGTTCGGGGGCGACGAGATGCTGTACCGCCATTTTCTCGGCCGGGCGCTCGCCCTGCCGGGGGCGGACATCCTGACGGCCGCGTCGCTGGCGGCCTGGCGCGCCGGCGTGCTCGAGCTGAGGGCGGATGCCCTGGCCCGCCTCGACGGCGCGGAGCCGGCGTTCGCCGCCGCGGCCCTGGGCCTCGAACCCGCCGAACTCGGCGCGTTCGTGCGCGGCCAGGAGCGGGGCCGGTTCTTCTGGCCGCGGCAGCTGCCGGAGATCGCCAGGGTCGGCGGGTTCCGTGGTCTCGGTGGGGCGCTCCAGTCCCCGCCCGTCTCGGCGGCGCCGCTCGCTCGGCGCGGCGGCTTCGCGCTTCACACCGCCACAGACGACTGGGAGTACGACGCCGACATCTTCGGCGGCAGGCTCAGTCGCGTCGACGTCCCGGGGGCAACCGGAACGGTCGACGATGCCGAGCTCCGCGTCTCGCCCGTCTCCTATCTCGCACGGCTGGTGCCGGCATGACCGGCCTGACGGAGGCCCAGCGCACCGCGTGGCGTAGCGCACAGGCGCTGTGGGGCGTGCAGCTGCACGACCCGCTGGAGAAGTCGGACGCGCACATGGACACCTTCGCCTGGTTCTCGTTCCCGCCGCAGGTGCACTTCGACCTCAAGGATGCCGAGCGACGAGGCCTCGGCGGCTATTTCGAGTCGATCTTCGCCCACGAGATCGGCCATCACGTGCTGTCGCCCAGCACGCGGCTCGATTCGCTGAAGATCGCGCATCAGATGGCTCGCGCCATCTCGGCCAGTGGGGCCGCGCGGCTCGCGCACCCGGAGTCCTACGCGCAGCAGTTCTCGAACCTCTGGTCGGACATGCTCATCAACGTTCGCGTCGCCCGGTTGCAGCGTGAACGGAGCGCCGCGGATGAGCCGCAGATGGTGTCGATGTGGCGCGCGCTCTCGGCGGAACCGACGACCGATCGCCTGTGGTGGGTCGTGCTGCGCGCCTACGAACAGCTGTGGTCGAAGCCGCCCGGATTCCTCGTCCCGCCGGACCCGCCGGCCGCCCCGCCGCAGGAGGCGGCGGAGGTGCCGGTGCTCGACGAGGGCCCGCCGAACGAAGACCCGGAGAAGAAGTCGAAGCGCCTCGCCGCGCAGCGGGAGGCCATCGCGAGGCTTGCGGCCGTGCAGCGCGAGCTGGCGAGCTTCGCCACCACGAACCCGGTGCTCGACGCGAGCCTGCTCGCCGACACCGTGCGCACCTTCGGGGACGATCCGATCAGCGGCGCGCTGCGCTTCGGCATGATCGCCACGCCCTACCTCGTCGAGGGTGCGAGGGATTCGGAGCGTCACGACCTCTGCGGCGGGCAGGTCGGGGGCGGCCCGGCGACGCCCGGCGAACTCGTCGCGGTGCTGGGCGACGCTCGCCTGCGGGAGGAGCCGCGGCATCCTGCGCTCGAGGCTGCGGAGGGCGACGCCGGGACCGGGCAGGGCGACGGCCAGGGATATGGCCTGGCGAAGACGCTCGAACTCTATTCGGCGAGCAGTGCCGACGCGGTCGTCGCCGCCTGGTACGAGACCGCGGCGCGCCAGTGGGTGCGGCCGATGGTGCAGCCTTCGCAATCGGAGCGCCTTCCCGACGCCACGATCCCGGGCGCGCTCGACGAGTGGAGCCTCGGCGATGACCTGGCCGACCTCGACTGGCCGGCGTCGCTGTCGACGAGTGCCACGATCATCCCGGGCGTCACCACGAGGCGCCGGGATATGTTGCCCGACTCGGAGCCGGATGCCGTGCAGAGCGTGCAGCTCGACCTCTACATCGACTCGTCGGGATCGATGACCGATCCCCGGCGGGAGTCGCCGGCGGTGCTGGCCGGAACGATCCTCATCCTCTCGGTGCTCCGCGGCGGCGGCAGGGTGCGGGTCACCTCGTTCGCCGGCCCGGGACAGGTGGCGGGCTCGGCGGGATTCACGCGAAATCGGGCCGACGCCATGCGCGACCTCTGCTTCTACTTCGCCGGTTCGACGACCTTTCCGCTCGACGTCTACGGCGCGCGCTACTCCGCTCCCGCGCCGCACGGACAGACCCGTCGGCACGTGGTGGTGCTCTCCGACGACGGACTGCTCTCCATGTTCGGCGAGGGCCAGCCGCAGTATGCGGCGGTCGCCGCGCGGGTGCGCTCGGTGATCGACACCGGCACGCTGGTCGTGCAGGACTCGCGGCATGCCATCGCGACGCCCGCTGCAGCCGCGGGCTACGACGTGGAGTACATCGCGTCGATGCGGGAGGCCCCCGCCGCCTGCGCGCGACTCGCGCGGAGGCTTGCGCGACCGCTGGAGGTGCAGCGTGGCTAACTTCTTCAGGCGGCGAACCCGGGAGCAGACCAGTCCAGGGCTGATCGACCTCTGGTTCGCTCGCGACGAAGACGAGGCGGCAATCTGGGATGCGCTCCAGGTCGGTCCGTCGGCGGACGAGCTGGGCACCCGACTGTCGTCGGTGCCGCAGAGCTTCCTGGATGACCGCGTCGGCCTCGCCGCGCTCGCCGGGGACGTGCTCGGCCTCGACCTCACGTCGCTCGCCGCACAGGTCGATGCCACCGGTTCCAGCGCTGCGCGGCGTGGCGCGGCGATCGCCCTCTGGCTGTGGGCGAGCGAGGAGGAGCTCGGCCCACTGTCAGTCGCGCTTCGGCGCGACGGTGCCGAGTGCGCGATCGCGGCCCTGGCCTTCCGTCTGGCGGGCACCGTCGATCCGGCGGAGTGGATCAGCGACGCGGAACGCCGGGACGAAGCGGTGCGCACCTTCCTGCTCTGGCTCGAGCAGGCTCCGGCGGGGGAGGGGCGCGAGACGGCGAAGGCGATGTTCGAGATGCGCGACTCCCTGCAGCACAGCAAGGCGCTCGCCGACGCGCTGAATGATCATCAGCACCGCCTCGAGGTCACGAAGCGACTCCAGGAGGCCCGCGCAAAAGAGGCGGCGGCCCGGTACTCGAGTGAGTGACGACCCGCTCGCCCTGGCCGAGTACGAGGTGCTCGGCTCCGTCGGCCTGACCGACGCCGAGCGATGGCCGACCCTGGATGCCGGGGGCCGGGCGCGCCTCGCGGCGCTTCGCGGGCATCCTCTCGCCCCGCAGTGGGTGCATGAGGCAGGCGACCGGATCCCGGCATCGCGACTCGCTGAGGCCTCCACGCCGCTGCCCACCGACGGGTGGCTCGACGAGCACCTCGACGTGGCCACGCGGCTGCCCGCCTATCGCGGGCTGGACCTCGACCGGCTGGAGGATTTCCCTCTGGTCACGCGGGAGATCCTGGCCAGGGACGTCTCGGCCTTCGTGCCGCTCGACGCCGACCTCGACCGGATGATCCACGGCACCAGCTCCGGAACGACCGGCAGCGCGCTGATCCTGCCCGACCAGGTCGAGGAGGTCACGCGCACCTTTCACCTCATGGTCGCGCTGGCGGCCGCGGAGGGCGTCGACTGGCGGCCGTCGACCGAGCGCATGGCCCTCGCCAATATCGTGAACCAGCGGCAGGCGTTCACCTACGCGTCCATCATCTCCACGTTCGGCCAGGCGACGATGGCACGCCTCAACCTGGCGCCCGCGCACTGGCCGTCGCTGGCCGAGCGCAACGCGTTCCTCGTCGACCAGCAGCCGCAGGTGTTCAGCGGGAATCCGACCAGTCTCGAGGCGCTGCTCGATCCGCAGCTGGTCGCGTCGCTTCGGCCGCTCGCCCTGTTCTCGGGCGCGATGGCCCTCGGCGGCGCGCTGCGTTCGGCGCTCGTCGACGCGTACGACTGTCCGGTGATCGACATCTACGGGCTGCACGAGACGCGGCCGGTCGCCGTGAGCTCGGACGGGGGTCCGTTCGTCATCCTCGACCGACGGGTGTTCGTGGAGGTCCTCGACGCCACGGGGTCACCGGTGGGCCCTGGCGAGCGCGGAGAGATCGTCGTGACGGCGGGGGAGAATCCGCTGCTTCCCCTCGTGCGCTACCGCACCTCGGATTACGGCCGTCTCGTGGAGGTCGACGGCAGGCCGGCCATCGCCGACCTCGAGGGACGCGAGGCGACGACATTTCTCGCGTCGGACGGCTCGAGGGTGCCGTCGGTCGACTTCACCCAGCAGCTGCAGACCGCCGGCGTGCGCGGCTGGACCGTGGAGCAGGCCGAGGATGGCGCGATCACCGCGCACCTCGCTGGTGGCGACCTGCCCACAGCTCGCGCCGCCCTCGAGGGGTTGATGCACCAACCGGTCACCGCCATCGCCGTGGACAGCCTGCGGGACCTCGGGGAGGGCAAGCCGCGCCGGTTCGTCTCCCGCGCCTGAGCAGTTCCGGGCCTCGTCACGCCTCACCCTGTGAGCGAACGCCGGGGACGCCGTCGGTGCGCGCCCGTAGACTTGCGTGGTGATACTCGAGGGCTTAACCCGTGCGCTTCAGCGCGCCCAGACGTTCGACATCGCCCTCGCCTACGCCAACCGGAGTGCCGACTTCTCGCTCGTGGAAGGCCTTCGCGCGCCGCTTTTGGCCGGGCTGCTCGAGGCCCGCACCGGCCCCCAGGCGCTGCTCGCGATCGTGGCGACGGGTCGCGACTCGGAGTCGTTGCGCGGCGCGCTGGCCAGCATCCACCCCACCGCCGAGATCATCGAGTTCCCGGCGTGGGAGACGCTCCCGCACGAGCGGCTGAGCCCCTCCGCCGAGACGGTCGGCAAGCGCATCCGCGCCCTCCGCAGGCTGCACGAATGGCAGGCGGCGCCCGAGCGCGACATCATCGTGGTCGCCAGCGTGCGCGCGGCGCTGCAGCCGCTGGCCGACGACCTCACCTCGCACGAGCCGATCGTGCTGGATGCCGGTGGGCGCGGCTACAACCTCGCCGAGCTCTCCACGCGGCTCGTCGACCTCGCCTACTCGCGGGTGGACATGGTGACCCGGCGCGGCGAGTTCGCGGTGCGCGGCGGCATCCTCGACGTGTTCGCGCCGACTGCGGAGCACCCGTGGCGCGTCGAATTCTTCGGCGACGAGGTGGAGACGATCCGCGAGTTCTCGGTCGCCGACCAGCGCTCGCTGCCGGATCCTGTGCCCAGCGTCGAGCTGCTCGCCAGCCGCGAGCTGCTGCTCAGCCCCGCCGTGCGCCAGCGCGCCAAGGAGATGCAGCACGAGTTCCCGAGCCTGGCGCAGCTGCTCGCCAAGGTGGCCGAGGGGATCCCCGTCGACGGCATGGAGTCGCTCGCGCCCGCGCTCGTCGACCGGCTCGTGCCCCTCACCCACTACCTGCCGGCGGATGCCGCCATCGCCGTCATCGCGCCCGAGCGCGTCGCCTCGCGCGCCGTCAGCCTCGTCGAGACGAACCGGGAGTTCCTCAGCGCCGCCTGGAACGCCGCGACGGCCGGCGCCGAGGCGCCGATCGACCTCGATGCGGGCGACTTCCTCAGCGTGACCGACCTGCACGACGCCGCGGGTGCGCGGTCGTGGTGGACGCTGAGCAGTTTCGACAGCGGCGCTGCGGAGGCCATCGAAGAGGGCGCTTCGAGTGCCTCAGCGACCAGCACCACCTCCGAGCTCCGTGACGGCGACCACTACCTCCGCGTCGACGGCACCACCGTGCCCACTTTCCAGGGCCAGGCCGACGGCGCCATCGACTACGTGGGCGACCGCCTGAAGGCCGGCTGGGCCGTGGTGATCGTGGCGCAGGGCCATGGCCAGGTGGAGCGGGCATCCGAGGCGCTGCTCGAGAACGGTTCGGCCGCGCGGCTGGTCGACTCGCTGCCGGACGCGCTCGACGGCGGGGTCGCGTACCTCGTGAAGGCGTCGCTGGAGCACGGCTTCGAATCCGAGGAGCTCGGCCTGTCGGTGCTCAGCGAGAGCGAGTTCTACGGCCGCGCCGCCGGCTACGACGCGCGCCAGGTCAAGAAGCTGGCCAGCCGCCGCAAGAACGTCGTCGACCCGCTGCAGCTCAAGACCGGCGACTTCGTCGTGCACGAGACCCACGGCATCGGAAAGTTCGTCGAGCTGGTGCAGCGCGAGGTTTCCACCGGCGGTCGCAACCCGGTCAAGAACAACCGCGAATACCTCCTCATCGAGTACGCGCCCTCGAAGCGCGGCTACCCGGGCGACAAGCTCTACGTGCCCACCGACCAGCTCGACCTGCTCACCCGCTACGTGGGCGGCGAGGCGCCCGCGCTCAGCAAGATGGGCGGCAGCGAGTGGGCGGCGCAGAAGGGCCGCGCGCGCAAGGCGGTGCGCGACATCGCCGTCGAACTGGTCAAGCTCTACTCGGCGCGGATGGCGTCGAAGGGCCACGCCTTCCCGCCCGACACCCCGTGGCAGCAGGAGCTGGAGGACGCCTTCCCGTTCGCCGAGACCGTCGACCAGCTCACCACCATCGACGAGGTCAAGGCCGACATGGAGCGCCCGATCCCGATGGATCGGCTCATCGCCGGCGACGTCGGCTACGGCAAGACCGAGGTCGCCGTGCGCGCCGCGTTCAAGGCGGTGCAGGACGGCAAGCAGGTCGTCATGCTCGTGCCCACCACCCTGCTGGTCAAGCAGCACATGGAGACCTTCGCCGAGCGCTTCGCCGGCTTCCCGGTGCACCTGCGCGCACTCAGCCGCTTCCAGACCGACAGGGAGTCCAAGGAGACCCTCGAGGGCATGGCCGACGGCACGGTGGATGTCGTCATCGGCACCCACCGCCTCCTGGCATCCAACATCGTGTTCAAAGACCTGGGTCTCGTGATCATCGACGAGGAGCAGCGATTCGGTGTCGAGCACAAGGACGCGCTGAAGAAGCTCAAAACCAACGTGGATATCCTGGCGATGTCGGCCACGCCGATCCCGCGCACGCTCGAGATGGCGGTGACGGGCATCCGCGAGATGTCCACGCTGGCGACGCCGCCGGAGGACCGGCACCCGATCCTCACCTTCGTCGGGCCGTACAGCGAGAAGCAGGTCGGCGCCGCGATCCGGAGGGAGCTGCTGCGCGAGGGCCAGGTGTTCTTCGTGCACAACCGGGTCTCGAGCATCAACCGCGTCGCCGCCCAGCTCGCCGAGCTGGTGCCGGAGGCGCGCATCGCCGTCGCCCACGGCCAGCTGCCGGAGCACGTGCTCGAGCAGGTGATGGTGGACTTCTGGGAGCGACGGTTCGACGTGCTCGTCTCGACCACCATCATCGAGACCGGGCTCGACATCGCCAACGCGAACACCCTCATCATCGACCGCGCCGACAAGTACGGGCTCTCGCAGCTGCACCAGCTGCGCGGCCGCGTCGGTCGCGGGCGCGAGCGGGCCTACGCGTACTTCCTCTACGACGCCGACAAGCCGCTCGGCGAGGTCGCCCACGACCGGCTCGCCACGATCGCCGCGAACAACGAGCTCGGCGCGGGCATGCAGGTGGCGCTCAAGGACCTCGAGATCCGCGGCGCGGGCAACCTGCTCGGCGGCGAGCAGAGCGGCCACATCGCGGGCGTCGGCTTCGACCTCTACCTGCGGATGATCGGCGAGGCGGTCTCCACCTTCCGCGGCGACGTCGCCGAGGGGCAGACCGAGCTGCGGCTCGAGCTGCCGGTCGACGCGCACATCCCCGAGGAGTACGTCGAGAGCGAGCGACTGCGGCTGGAGGCCTACCAGAAGCTGTCGACGGCGTCGTCGCCCGCGGCATCCGCCGAGTCCATCGACCGCGTGCTCGAGGAACTCACCGACCGCTACGGCGAGCCGCCCGCGCCGGTGCTCAACCTGATCGCCGTGTCGCGCGTGCGGCGGATGGCGCAGAAGGCGGCCCTCAGTGAGGTCGTCACCGTGGGCGGAAACCTCCGCGTCGCCTCGATGGAGCTCGCCGACTCGGTGCAGGTGCGCCTGCAGCGGATGTTCCCGGGCGCCCGCTACTTCCCGCAGACGCACTCGGTCTCCGTGCCGCTGCCCGTGCGCGCTGGCATCCCGCTGGCCGACGGCGACCTCATCGACTGGACGGCCCAGCTGCTCGTCGCGATCTTCGGCGCCGAACTGCGGGTCGACGGGGTCACCACCCCCTAGAGCCTGTACCGTCGGCACATGACCGCATCGTCGCCGCTGCTCGAACTGGCCGGGGAGCGCTACGTGCTGCTCACCACCTTCCGCAGGACGGGCGAGCCGGTCGCTACTCCGGTGTGGATCGCGCGCTACCGCGACGAGCTTCTGGTCACGACCCCCGAGGGAACCGGCAAGCTGAAGCGGCTGCGCAACAACCCGCGCGTCGAGCTGCAGGCGGCGTCTCGCTTCGGCAGGCCGAAGAGCGGCAGCCCGGTCGTCGCGGCAGCCGTGGCCGGCACGGAGGCGCAGACCCCCGCACTCGCCGACATCTTCCGGCACAAGTACCGCCTCGAGTACCGCGTCTTCAAGCTTTTCGAGGGCCGCACGAAGACCGGCGTCCGTCCGCGGGTCGTGCTGCACATCGGCTAGAACTTCGCGTACCGCGCCCGGGCGAAGAAGTAGAAGCCGAAGACGATCACGCCGACGCCGACGATCATGAGGATGACCGGACCGGCCGGCAGGGCGAGCAACGCCTTGAGTGCGCCATCCAGCCCGCTCGCCTGCGAGGGCTTCGTGTCGATGCCGGCCACCACGAAGAGCACCCCGACCACGCAGACGGCGACACCGTTCGCGATGTAGCCGACCGTGCCGAGCACGATCACGGCCCGCCGCATCCGCCCCGACGGCAGGCTGAGGTCCCTGGTGAACCCGCGCACGGCGCCGCGCCAGATGAAGAAGGCGCCAACCCCGAACACCGCGAGCCCCAGCGCGATCACCAGGAACACCCCGCCCGGTGTGTCGAGCAGCCGCGCGCTCAGCGCCCTGCTCGAGTGCGACGAGCTGTGCCGGCCGCCGAGCGCGAACGTGAGCGCGACCGTGCCGATGGCCAGGTAGCCGATGCCCTTCGACACCTCGGTGACGACCAGCGCCCAGCGCTTCTTCGGGTCCTTGTCGCGCACGGCGAACGCCTGCAGGCCCTGCCAGACGCCGAGCCCGAGCAGCCCGATCGCCGCGAGCCACAGCACGAACTCGCCGCCGGGCACGGATGCCACGGCCGCCAGTGCGCCCGACTGGTCGGCCTCTCCGCCGACGCCGACGGCCAGCCCGACGGCGATCCCGCCGATCAGGATGTGCAGCACACCGTTCGTGGCGAATCCCGTTCGCGCGAGCGAGATCATCACGGCGCTGTCATCGGCTCGGTCGGCCAGTCGGGTGGCGGTATTCCGGGTCACCCGGGGAACTGTACGCGCAGACGACAACTCGCGGGAATGCTTAGCCGCCGAAACCAATTGCATACTGGGTACTCTGCAGCCCCACCCGGAAGAAGCGCATGACAGCACCCGCCTCCAGCCTCGACGTCGGATTCCGCTCCGAGCGCGGCCCGATCCTCATCGCCCTCATGGTGACGACCGGTCTCGTGGCCATCGACTCGACCATCCTGGCGACGGCGGTTCCCTCGATCGTGGCCGACATCGGCGGCTTCGCCAGCTTCCCGTGGCTGTTCTCGATCTACCTGCTCGCGCAGGCCGTCTCGGTGCCGCTCTACGCGAAGTTTAGCGACATGGTGGGGCGCAAGCCGATCATCCTGATCGGGATCTCGGTGTTCCTGCTGGGCTCGGTGCTGTGCGGGTTCGCGTGGAGCATGCCCGCGCTGATCGCGTTCCGCGCGCTGCAGGGACTCGGCGCCGGTGCGGTGCAGCCGATGTCGATCACCATCGCGGGCGACATCTACACGGTCGCCGAGCGGGCGAAGACGCAGGCGTACCTCGCGAGCGTGTGGGCCGTGTCCTCCGTGGTCGGGCCGACCCTCGGCGGCGTGTTCTCGCAGTACCTCAGCTGGCGCTGGATCTTCTTCGTGAACGTGCCGCTGTGCATCCTCGCCGTGACGCTGCTGATGCGCGTGTTCCACGAGAAGATCGAGCGCAAGAAGCACAGGGTCGACTACCTCGGGGCGACGCTGCTCACGGTGGCGCTCAGCCTGGTGATCCTCGCCGTGCTCGAGGGCGGCCAGGCCTGGGCGTGGGACTCCTGGCAGTCGATCGGCGCCTTCGCGATCGGCGCCGTGCTGCTCGTGGCGTTCGTGTTCGTGGAGCGACGCGCGGCCGAGCCCGTGCTGCCGCTCTGGGTGTTCTCGCGCCGGCTGCTACTCACCACGTCACTCGTCTCGTTCGGCACGGGCGCGGTGCTGCTGGGCCTCACGTCGTACGTGCCGACCTACCTCGAGAAGTCGGCGGATGCCCGCCCTATCGTCGCCGGCCTGGCCCTCGCCGCACTCACCATCGGCTGGCCCATCTCGGCCTCGCAGGCCGGAAAGCTGTACCTGCGGATCGGGTTCCGGGCCACCGTGCTCATCGGCATGTCGCTGGCCGTGATCGGCCCGCTCGCGCTGCTGCTCACCGCGCAGACCCCGTCGATCTTCCTCGTGGCGATCTCCTGCGTGGTCACCGGCCTCGGCATGGGCCTCGCGGTCACCCCGAGCCTCATCGCGGCGCAGTCGAGCGTGGAGTGGAACGAGCGCGGCGTCGTCACCGGCACCAACCTGTTCGCGCGGTCGGTCGGCAGCGCGGTGGGCGTCGCCATCTTCGGCGCGATCGCCAACTCGGTGTTCGCGGGGCACGGCGGTGGGGAGAGCGGCCCGAAGACCGTCGTCGCGGCATCCACGGCGGTGTTCGCGGCCGTGCTGGTCGCGGCCGTCGCCACTGTGCTGGCCGCGTTCCTCATGCCCCGCACGCCGGCGCCGCACCGGGAGCCGGTGGCCGCGACCGAGTAAAGCTACTTGCGCTGCACCCGATACACGAACACCGGGATCAGCACGAGCGAGCGCAGGTCGATCAGGGCGTGTGCCACGATCGGCACGACGATCGTGCCGGTGGCGAGGTAGAGCACCATCAGCAGCGCGCCGATGATGCCCGATCCGAGGATGCCGGGCAGCCCCTGGTAGAGGTGCAGCGCGCCGAACAGCACCACGCTGCCCACCACCGCGACGACCGCATTGCCCGTCGCGCCGAACAGCGTGGCGGGCACGGCCAGCCGGAACAGCAACTCCTCCATGATGCCGGCGTTGATCGACAGCGCCACCCCATACCGCAGCTCGGCGCGGTTGCGGGGGAGCAGGGCGCCGATGTTGCCGATGGTCGGAACGTCGTCCGAATTGCGTGCGAGCCACACGGCAACGATCGTGCCGACCACGATGAGCACCGCCACGGCGATCGCGATCCAGGCGGCGCGTCCGTCCGACGCCTCGACCACGCCCGAGAACCACCGGCCCGCCGGCCACTCCCGCACCGCGTCCAGCAGTAGTGGCACGTACCGCCCGGCGAGCAGCAGGAGCAGGATGCTCGCGCCGCCGAACGTGAGAGCCGACGAGATGAGCCAGCGCCGCATCATCCGCTGCCTGTTCCTGGTGCGCTCGAAGCGGGTGAACCGCGGGTACTCGCCGCGGTCACGCGAGACGGCGCGCACGACGAGCAGCGCGAGGAGGGCGACGAGCGCGAGGGCGAGGATCAGCCGCGTCCAGGGCCAGTCGGGGGAGAGCACGCCCCATTGTCTCGTGCGCGGGCTGGGCGGCCGCCCGCGCGGTCCAGAATGGGGGGATGGAGATCCACCCGACCGCCACCATCGCCACGACGGCCGTGATCGAGGGCGACGTGCGCATCGGCGCGCACAGCCACGTGTCGCACGGCGCGATCCTCGTCGCCGAGGGTGGCACGATCGAGGTCGGAGAATATGTGACGGTCATGGAGAACGCGGTGCTGCGCGGCACCCCCCGCTTCCCGCTCGCCATCGCCGACCACTGCGTGATCGGCCCGCACGCCAGCATCTCCGGCGCGACGATCGAGGCCGAGGTGTTCGTGGCGACCGGGGCGAGCGTGTTCCCCGGGGCCGTGCTCGGCCTCGGCAGCGAGGTGCGGATCAACGGGGTCGTGCAGCTGCGCACGCGGCTGGAGCCGGGCGCCACCGTGCCGATCGGCTGGGTCGCGGTGGGGGACCCGGCCGTCATCCTGCCCGCGAGCGACCACGACGGCATCTGGGCGGTGCAGCGCGAGCTGGACTTCCCCGGCTACGTCTTCGGCGTCGACCGCACCCGCGAGGACGCGATGGTGCGACTGGCCGAACGGCTGGCAGGCAGCTACGAGAAGAGGTCCGGATGAGCCAGCACGTGCCCGAGGGTGTGCAGCACCCCCAGCTCGACCAGCTGATCGCGGTGCTGGAGCAGCTCCGTGCGCCGGGTGGCTGCGCCTGGGACGGCGAGCAGACCCACGCGTCGCTCGTGCAGTACCTGGTCGAGGAGACCTACGAGCTGGTCGAGGCGATCGAGAGCGGCACGCGGGAGGACCTCATCGAGGAGCTCGGCGACGTGCTCTACCAGGTGGTCTTCCACAGCGACATCGCGGCGCACACCCCCGGCGAGGAGTTCACGATCGAGGACGTCGCGGCCCACATGACCGCGAAGATGGTGGGCAGGCACCCGCACGTCTTCGGCGACGAGACGGCGGCGACGGCATCCGACGTCGTCGAGCTGTGGGACGTGCGCAAATCGGTGGAGAAGCCGCACCGCACCAGCGTGCTCGACGGCGTGCCGCAGCGGATGCCGGCGCTCGCCCTCGCCGACAAGCTCATCGGCCGCGCCCGCAAGGTGGGGCTGGAGCCGGACGCATCCCAGGCACCGGCGACGGAGGAGGAGCTCGGCGAGCAGCTGCTGGCCACGGTCGTGGCGGCCAGGGCGGCCGGACTCGACTCGGAGCGCGCGCTGCGCGGGGCACTGCGCCGGCTGCAGGCGGACATCCGCACGGCGGAGGTCGGAGCTTAAAGAGGTGGTGCCCTTCCCAACCCGAATGGAAAGGGCACCGTAGCCCAGGGCCCGTTTTCATCGGGAATTCCGCGACAAAAGGGTTCCCTGGACCAAGGGCGGAGAATTACCCGATTCGCCGCCCAGCTTGTGGAATCACGACCAGGGTCTGGAGTCGTGATGAGGGGGTTCGGCTGCGCAGTCCCATGTCACACCCCGAAGGATTGCACGCCAGTGTTAACAAATAGTAACCGATCCTTCTGTAATAACAAAACGTGCGTTATGTTTATTTTCGTGGCCAGATCACCCGACCCAGCGCGCAAACCCGCGCTGCTCGCGGAGATCGTCGAGTACCTGCTGGACAAGCCTCTCGCAACACTGTCGTTCCGCACGCTCGCTGTGGGTCTCGGCGTGTCGACTTACACGCTCGTCTACCACTTCGGCTCCCGCGCGCAGCTCATGCGCGAGATCATGGCGGCCGTCACCGAGCGCCAGGATGCCGTGGTGCCGGACGTGGAGCACGAGACCGGCGACATGGAGACCCACGTGGCCAACATCCGCCGCTCCTGGCAGCTGGGGCTCGACCCGCGCAGCCGCCAGCTGCAGCGGCTCGAGATCGAGGCGGCCATGTTCGAGGCCCGTGAGGACCCGCTGACCGCGACCTCGGTGCGGGTCTTCGCCCGCTGGCACGAGGTGGGCGTGAGCGCCCTGCAGAAGATGGGCCTCGAGCTCGCGGACGCCGAGATCGAGGCGCGGCTGATGGTCGACACGATCTACGGGCTGCAGTACGACCTCATCGTCTCGCGCGACGAGCCGCGGGCGACGGCGGCGTTCGAGCGCGCGCTCGCGGCCTACGAGGCCCGCATCCGCGTGCTCATCGCCGACGTGGTCGTCTAGCCCGCCGGACTGGAACAATGGGTGCATGGCCACCCAGGTGAACCCCCCGCGCGGGATGCGCGACTTCCTGCCCGCCGAGAAGGCCCGCAGGGAGCAGGTGCTCGCGACCATCCGCGGTGTCTACGCGGCGCACGGCTTCGATGAGATCGAGACGCCCGTCATGGAGGACTCGGATCGGCTGCACGCGGGCCTCGGCGGCGACAACGAGAAGCTGGCCTTCGGCGTGCTCAAGCGCGGTCTGACCGCCGACGACCTGGCCGCCGCCGACGACCCGCTCGAGCTCGCGGACCTCGGCCTGCGCTTCGACCTCACCGTGCCGCTCACCCGGTTCTACGCCACGCACCGCGCCGAGCTGCCTCCCGTGTTCCGGTCCATCCAGATCGCCTCGGTCTGGCGCGCCGAGCGCCCGCAGAAGGGGCGCTACCGCCAGTTCGTGCAGGCCGACATCGACGTGATCGGCGAGGCCGGGCCGCTGGCCGAGATCGAGCTGATGACGGCGACCGCGGCCACGCTCGACGCGCTCGGCCTCACCGGCTGGACGATCCGGGTCAACGACCGCCGCCTGCTCATCGGCATGCTGGACGCCCTCGGCTTCGCCCCCGAGGATCGCGAGTCGGCGCTCGTGACGATCGACAAGCTCGACAAGATCGGCCGCGAGGGCGTCGTCGCCGAACTGCGCGACAAGGGCCTGCCGGGCGACGAGCTGGAGCGGTTCTTCGCCCGGCCCCAGACCCTCGAGCACCTGCCGTTCGGCGAGCGGCTCATCGCGAAGGGTCTGCCGGACGGCGTCGACCCGGCCGCGGTCGCCGAACTCGCCGCCATCGGGCTGGCCGTCGACGAGGGGCGGGGCACGCCATCCGTGCAGTTCGACCCGTTCCTCGTGCGCGGCATGGGCTACTACACGGGCACGATCTTCGAGATCGAGCACCCGGAGTCCTCGGGCTCGCTGGGCGGCGGAGGCCGCTACGACGGCATGGTCGGTCGCTTCCTCGGCACGGATGTGCCGGCCGCCGGCTTCTCGATCGGCTTCGAGCGCATCGTCGACCTCATCGACCCGCCCGCCGGCGCCGACGCGGATGCCGTGGCCCTCGTCTACGGCGACGATGTCGACTTCGTGCGGCTCATGGCGCTCAAGGGCGGCCTCATCGCGGAGGGCAAGCGCGTGCGGCTGGAGCGGGAGCCGCGCAACCTGAAGCCGCTGCTGGAGCGCCTGGCGGCATCCGGATTCTCGCGCGTGGCGACCGTGACCGAGGCGACCGTCTCCACCGGCGACCTGGTCTGGAGGCCCCTGGGGGGCTGACTTTCCGGCGTTTCTCCGTATGCTGGAAACGTATTCTTTGCCGGGGGAGCTCAGATGGTCGATGGCACGCCGCCGCCGTTCGCGCTGCCCAAGCCGGGGTCATCCGCCGACCGGCTCATCGAACTCACCCTCGACTACATGCTGGCCGAGGGCGCGCCGACCGACTCGCTGCGCACGATCGCCGAGGCGATCGGCACGAGCCACCGCATGCTGCAGTACCACTTCCACACGAAGGAGCGGCTGCTCGGCAGCGTGCTGCTGAAGTTCCAGGCGCGCAGGGCGATCGCGGAGCTGCCCGAGTTCACCAGTCGCTCGCAGTACGTGCGCTTCTCGTGGGACATCTACCGGGAGCCCGACAGCTTCCTGATGATGGAGATCCTCATCCTCATCACCAACCCGGCGGCCGGCGCGGTCAACGACGAGTCGCTGATGAAGCGGCTGAGCAACCGCTGGAGCGAGACGCTCATCGAGCTGGGCCTGCGCGAGGGCCTCTCGCTGGAGCGCTCCGAGGCCGAGGCGCGCCTCGTGCGCGACGCCTGGCGCGGCATGCACCAGGACATCTACAGCACCGGCAACCGCGCCGCCGTCGACGCCGCATTCGAGGTGCTCCTGGACTGGCTGGATGCCTCGCCCGCCCTCCAGCGGGCCCGCGACTAGCGCCCCCGGCCGTTCCTTCGCTCCGGGTAGGATTGCGATCGCATTGCCGGAACACACCGCATTGTCGAACAGACTGAGGAGCAACCGTCGTGGCTTTGATCGAAGCAGTTGGCGCCCGCGAAATTCTTGATTCCCGGGGCAACCCGACCGTCGAGGTCGAGGTCCTGCTCGACGACGGCGTCGTGGCGCGCGCGGCCGTTCCGTCCGGCGCATCCACCGGCGCGTTCGAGGCCTACGAGCTTCGCGACGGCGACAAGAGCCGCTACGGCGGCAAGGGCGTGCTCAAGGCCGTCGACGCAGTGATCGACGTGCTCGGCCCCGCTATCGAGGGCTTCGACGCCACCGACCAGCGCCTGGTCGACGCCGAGATGATCGAGCTCGACGGCACCGACAACAAGAAGAAGCTGGGCGCGAACGCCATCCTCGGCGTCTCGCTCGCCGTGGCGAAGGCCTCCGCCGACTCGCTCAACCTGCCGCTCTTCCGCTACCTCGGCGGCCCGAACGCGCACACCCTCCCGGTGCCCATGCTCAACGTGATCAACGGCGGCGCGCACGCCGACACCAGCGTCGACATCCAGGAGTTCATGATCCTGCCGATCGGCGCCGAGACCTTCAGCGAGGGCCTGCGCTGGGGCGTCGAGACGTACCACGCGCTCAAGGGCCTCCTCCACACGAAGGGACTCTCCACCGGCCTCGGCGACGAGGGCGGCTTCGCGCCGGACCTCGCGGGCGGGCGCGCGGCGCTCGACTTCCTGGTCGAGGCGATCACGGCCGCCGGCTTCACCCCGGGCAAGGACATTGCCCTCGGCCTCGACGTCGCGTCGACCGAGTTCTTCGAGAACGGCGTCTACTCGTTCGAGAAGCAGAAGCTCTCGGCCGAGCAGCTCACCGACTACTTCGTGGGCATCGTCAACGACTACCCGCTGGTCACCATCGAGGACCCGCTGGCCGAGGACGACTGGGAGGGCTACATCCACCTCACGGAGCAGCTCGGCTCGAAGATCCAGATCGTGGGCGACGACCTGTTCGTCACCAACCCGAAGCGCCTCGCCGAGGGCATCGAGCGCCACGTGGCCAACTCGATCCTCGTCAAGGTCAACCAGATCGGCACCCTCACCGAGACGCTGGATGCCGTGGCCCTGGCCCAGCGCAGCGGCTACACCGCGATCCTCTCGCACCGCTCCGGCGAGACCGAGGACACCACCATCGCCGACCTGGCCGTGGCGACGGATGCCGGCCAGATCAAGACCGGCGCCCCCGCCCGCAGCGACCGCGTGGCCAAGTACAACCAGCTTCTGCGCATCGAGGAGGAGCTCGGCGACGCGGCCGTGTACGCCGGTCGTTCGGCCTTCCCGCGGTTCAAAGGCTAGTTCCGAGTGAGGGCCGCTTAGGCTCGAAGCATGGCACGAGCACCCCGATCCGGCAGTCGCACCCGCACGCAGCGCGTGCCCGTGCAGCTGCCGGACGAGGCGCCGGGCACCAACTGGATCCGTAGCATCCGGCTCTCCGGGTTCGCCATCACGGCGCTCGGGCTGATCGTGCTCTGCGTGGTCGTGCTGGCGCCGTCGCTGCGCGTCTACATCGCCCAGCGCCAGCAGATCTCGCAGCTGCAGGACCAGGTGGAGCAGTCGAAGAAGTCGCTGGCGGAGCTGAAGCACGAGAAGGCCCGCTGGGACGACCCGAACTACATCGAGGCGCAGGCGCGTGAGCGGCTCGACTACGTGTTCCCGGGCGACTTCACCTACCTCGTGATCAACGACAAGCCGGTGGCCGAGACGCAGAACGGCCAGCCGATCAGCGACAAACTGCAGACGACGAAGGTGGACTGGGTGGCATCCATGCTCTCCTCGGTGTTCACCGCCGGGCTCAGCAACGAGCCGTCCAGCACGCTCGTCGCGCCGGTGATCGAGGGGCCCAAGCAGTGACCACGCCGCCCTTCGACCCGCCCACCGCGGCGGACATCGCGGCCGTCTCCGAGCAGCTGGGCCGCCCCGCGCGCAACGTGATCGGCATCGCCGCGCGCTGCGTCTGCGGTCGCCCCACGGTCGTCTCGACGAGCCCGCGCCTCGACGACGGCACGCCGTTCCCCACCCTCTACTACCTGTCGCACCCCGCCGCGACGGCCGCCATCTCGACCCTCGAGGCGAACGGCGTGATGCCCGAACTCGCGGCGCTGCTCGAGGGCGACACGGCCGACCGGTACGCGGCTGCCCACGCGCGGTACATCGCCGACCGCGAGGGCATCGAGTTCGTCGAGGAGATCGCCGGCATCTCGGCGGGTGGCATGCCCACCCGTGTGAAGTGCCTGCACGCCCTGGCCGCACACTCGCTCGCCGCCGGGCCGGGAGTCAATCCGATCGGCGACCTCGCGCTCGAACGCGCCGAGTGGTCGCCGCTGATCTGCCAGTGCGCGGCCTGAAGGCACTGGTCGCGGGGGCCGTGGCCCTCGCGCTCGTCGTGGTCGCGGCGGGGCCGGCGTCCGCCGACTCGATCCGCGACCAGGAGTACTGGCTGGCCGGCTACGGCTTCACCACCGCCTGGAACACCACGAAGGGCGCCGGCGTCACGGTGGCCGTGATCGACACCGGCGTCGACGGCTCGGTGCCCGACCTCACCGGCGTCGTCACCGGCGGCACGGATGTCTCGGGCGTCGGCAGCCCGGACGGCCAGAAGCCCATCGGCGACGACAACGAGCACGGCACCCTGGTCGCGTCGATGCTCGCGGGGCACGGCCACGGCTCGGGAGCCGGGGTCATCGGCGTGGCGCCGGCGGCGAAGATCCTCGCGGTCTCGGTCGGCTTCGGCGTCGGCACGGTCGACTCGGACACCCAGATCGCGAATGCGGTGCGCTGGTCGGTCGACCACGGCGCGAACGTGATCAACATGTCGCTCACCCGCAACACGCTCGACTGGCCGCCGAGCTGGGACGACGCGTTCCTCTACGCGATGGAGCACAACGTCGTGGTCGTGGCGGCCGCCGGCAACCGGGGAAGCGGCACCACGGAGGTCGGCGCGCCCGCCACGATGCCGGGCGTCGTCACGGTCGCCGGCGTCGACCGCAACGGCAAGGCGAGCTTCGACGCGTCGTCGCAGGGCATCACGCTCTCGGTCGCGGCGCCGAGCGAGGACCTCGTCGGGGCCGGCCCCGGCGGCGGCTACTACACCTGGGCGGGCACGAGCGGCGCGACACCGATCGTGGCCGGACTGCTCGCGCTCATCATCGCCTCGCACCCCGGTATCACGGCGGGCAACGCGATCAACCGGCTCACGGCCACCGCGACCCCGGCGGGCAGCGCGATCACCTACGGCAGCGGCCTGATCAACGCGGCGAAGGCGGTCACGGCGGCGGTTGCGACCGTGAAGACCGACCCGGCCGACGACCTCAAGGAGTGGATCAGGCTCAACCGGCGGGCGGCATCCAGCCCCCTGCCGACGTCGAGCGCCACGGGCACCCCGGTGCCGACTCCGGCGGTCGCCGCGCCGCCCGTCTCGCCCTTCGGATCGGTGCTGCCGAGCGTGGGCGCGCTGCGGGATGTGGGGCTCCCGCTGCTGGTCTACCTCGTCTTCGCCGGCCTCATCGTGCTCGTCGTGCTGGGTGCGCGTCGGGCGGCAATTCGCAGGCGAAGGCTCCAGTAGACTTAACCCGTGCCTAAAATCCTCATTGTTGGCGGCGGATACGCCGGTTTTTACACCG
>JAODAU010000004.1 GCA_025463615.1 Microbacteriaceae bacterium
TACGAGTTCCAGTTGAACTTCGGCAGCGACGGCACCCCCAGCCACGACACGTAGTGCGCCTGCTCCGAGTCGAGCCAGTAGTAGAACTCGCTCTCCGGCGCGCCCGGCTGCAGGTGGGATGCCCGGAACCACTCGTGCGCGTCCCCGCTGTGGTTCGAGGTGAGGTCGCCGATCACGCGGAGCCCGCGGGCGTGCGCCGCCTCCACCAGCGAGACGAGCGCGTCATCGCCACCGAGCAGCGGGTCTACCTCGTCGAACGACAGCGCGTCGTAGCGGTGGTTCGACTGCGCCGGGAAGACGGGCGTGAGGTAGATCATCGTGATGCCGAGGCGCTCGAGGTGATCCAGGTGCTCCTCGACGCCGGCGAGGTCGCCGCCGTAGAACTGCCGCGGGGTGTCGGGGCCCACGAAGATGACCGGATCCGTCCACTTCGCCGGCTCGGCCCACTCGGGCAGCTCGCGGGCGTCGGCGGCGGCCGAGCGCGCGAAGCGGTCCGGGAACACCTGGTACAGAACGGTTCCGGCCGCCCACTCGGGCGCGGCCGGCCACGTGACGAGCCAGAAGTCCTCGCTGTCGACGGTCTCGATCGCGTGCAGGCCCGTCGCGTTGAGCCACATGGTGCGGCCGTCATCCAGTTGGAAGAGCCAGCGGTAGCGGTGCACCGGGTTCTCGATCTCGATCTCGGCCTCCCACCAGTCCCAGCCGTCGAGGCTGGCCACCAGCGAGGCCACCTGGTAGCGCGGCTCGTGGTCGGGATTGGATCGGGTGTGCACGCTGGTGACGGGCGAGAACACGTCGGGGATGCGCACCCGCACCCGCACCCGGTCGCCCAGGGCGGGCGCCTGCTCGGAGACGTAGAGCGGCGAACCGTCGTGGTGCGGGATGAGCGTGGGCTTGGTCGACATCCGCGGACTCCTTGTGCGTGGCTGGCTCGAGGTGGACGCCGATGTCCTTCCTCAGAGCGTAGCGCCGCTCCCGTGCTACTTCTCGAGCGCACGCATCGATTGCCGCGCTGACGTTTCCGATACGGATCGAGGATGCCGCCCGCTTCGCAAGGGACTATCCAGGCGAATCACTACCCGCGACAGTCGTCGAGCAGCGCTTGAAACTTGTGCTTGGTGGCGCGTTCTCGGATAGCCGTGGTTGCATCCTGAGCCGGAATTACCGCGACAGTGAGATCGTCACCCTTCGTGTTGCATGCAGCAACGACGATCCACCCGGATGCGTCAGCGTTCTCGTTGTACGCAGCCTGCTTGCCAAGCACAGGGCTGGACACGTCGGCGACGCTTCCCGGATGCGCGTGCTTCTCGACTTGCGCCAGAGTCTGGCCAACGTAGTCCGAAGGCTGCACACCCGCGCAGCCAGCGAGCAGAACGATGCCGGCGGTCATCACCAAGTAGGCCAGGTTTCGGCGCATGTTCACGTTATCCCCTAGGGTCGTTCCCAGAGTAGCTCCTCGTAGCCCGATGCGAGCGTCTCTCTGATATGTGGCCGGAGGCTCAGGCGGATGCCCGCGTGCGTAGCGCCGACCCGCCATGCAAGCGCTTGCATGAGTGGCACCCGCATGCCATAGGGTTTGGGGATGGCCAAAGGCAGTGAGTGGTGGCGCAGCGCCGTCATCTACCAGATCTACCCGCGCAGCTTCGCCGATGGTCTCGGGGATGACGGCATCGGCGACCTCCCCGGCATCACCCGCAGGCTGCCGGCGTTGGTCGAGCTGGGCGTGGACGCCGTGTGGCTCTCGCCGTTCTACACGTCGCCCCAGAAGGATGCCGGCTACGACGTCGCCGACTACTGCGACGTCGACCCGCTCTTCGGCACCCTCGACGACTTCACCGCGCTGGAGCGCCGCACGCACGAGCTCGGCATGAGGCTCATCGTCGACCTCGTGCCCAATCACACCTCCGACCAGCACGCCTGGTTCAAGGCCGCCCTCGCCTCGCCGGAGGGCAGCGTCGAGCGCGGGCACTACATGTTCCGCGACGGCAAGGGCCCCGGCGGCGACCTGCCGCCCAACAACTGGGAGTCCGTCTTCGGCGGCCCGGCCTGGACCCGCATCACCAACCCGGACGGCACGCCCGGCCAGTGGTACCTGCACCTCTTCGACACCTCCCAGCCCGACCTCGACTGGACCGACCCGTGGGTGCGGGCGCAGTTCCGCGACATCCTGCGCTTCTGGCTCGACCGCGGCGTCGACGGCTTCCGGGTGGATGTCGCGCACGGCCTCATGAAGCAGCCCGGCCTTCCCGACTACACGCCGCCTGAGGGCACCGGCAGCATGGGCGGCAACGCCACCCTGGAGCCTCAGATCCTCGGCCACGCCGACGAGCCGGCAACCCCGCCCTACTGGGCGCAGGACTCCGTGCACGAGATCTACCGCGACTGGCACAAAGTGCTCGAGGAGTACCCCGGCGATCGAGTGCTCTGCGCCGAGGCCTGGGTGGAGCCGCTGCGCAAGCTCGCGCGCTGGGTGCGCCCCGACGAGATGCAGCAGGCCTTCAACTTCACCTACCTGGAGACGCCGTGGGATGCCGCGGCCATCCGCTCCACGATCGTCACCTCCATCGACGCCTTCTCGAGCGTCGACGCCCCGAGCACCTGGGTGCTCAGCAACCACGACGTGGTGCGCCACGCAACCCGGCTCGCGCTCACCGGCGACAACCCGCAGGGCCACGGTCTCGGGCCGAAGTCGGTCGGCATCCCGGACCGCGCCTTCGGCCTGCACCGCGCGCGCGCCGCGACCGCGCTCATGCTCGCGCTGCCCGGCAGCTCCTACCTCTACCAGGGCGAGGAGCTCGGCCTGCCCGAGGTCGTCGACCTCCCCGACTCGGCGCGTCAGGACCCCACCTGGTTCCGCACCAACCACGAGCGCTACGGGCGCGACGGATGCCGCGTGCCCATCCCCTGGGAGGCCGACGCGCCGTCCTACGGCTTCAGCACCGGCCCGAAGAGTTGGCTCCCGCAGCCCGCCTACTGGCGCGAGTACGCGCGCGACGCGCAGGCCGGCGTCGAGGACTCCACGCTCGAGCTCTACCGCGCTATGCTCGCCCTCCGCGCCGAGCACTCGCTCGGCACCGGCAGCCTCGCCTGGGTGGAGGGATACGGCCCCGAGGTCGTGGCGTTCACCAACGGCTCGGTCACGGTGGTGGCGAACGCCGGCACGGATGCCGTGGCGCTGCCCGCGGGCGACATCCTGCTGGCCTCGGGCCCGCTCGGTGACGGCACCCTGCCGGCGGACACCACGGTCTGGGTCGCCTAAGCGGGTCGAGCTCGTCGAGACCTAGTTCGCGTTGGCTTTGAGCCACACGTACGGGTCGACCGGCACCCCGTCGAGGTGAATCTCGAGGTGCAGGTGGGCGCCCGTCGACGCTCCGGTCGAGCCGACCTTGCCCACGAGGTCGGTCACCTTCACCGCCTGCCCCACCACCACGCGCTGCGAGCCCGCGATCATGTGCCCGTAGACGCTCTGCACCTTGCGGCCCGCGATCACGTGGTCGATCACCACGTGGTTGCCGAGCCCGCCGTCGTACGCGACCTCGCTCACCACGCCGTCGGCGATCGCCTGGATGTCGACGCCCGCGCCCGGCGTGAAGTCGACGCCCTGGTGGAAGGTCGAGCAGAATCCGCAGTTCGCCACGTGCCGGTCGCCGAAACCGCTGGCGATCGGAACGGGCACCGGGAACGGCCACTGGATCGTGCCGGCCGGGTTGTTCGTGTACGAGTAGTTGCGGTCGCCGAACTTGGCGCGCAGCTGCGCCACCATCGAGCTCACGGTGTAGCCGTCGCGCGGGGCGTCGGATGCCGCGGCGATCGCCTCCACGGACTCGGCGGCCAGCTTCTGCACCGGGCCGACATCCGCCGCGATCTCCTGGGCCATCGGGTTGCCGGTGAGGAACGCGCTCGCCGGGATCGAGCTGGAGACGAGCAGCGCGCCCACGCCCACCATGGCGAGCAGCGACAGGATGCGCGGGAGCAGGGTGAACCTTGGGCGACGGCGCGCGCGGAGGTTCTCGCGCTGCTCACGACGTGAGGGCGTGTTGCGGGGATCCATACCTAGTTGGCGTTGGCTTTCAGCCAGGCGAAGGGGTCGATCGGCACGTCGTTGACGTGGATCTCGAGGTGCAGGTGGGCGCCGGTGGACTCGCCGGTGCTGCCGACCTGGCCGAGCTCCTGGGTGACCGTGACCGCCTGGCCGACGACCACGCGGATCGAGCCGTCGAGCATGTGGCCGTAGACGCTCTGCACCTTGACACCGTTGATCACGTGGTCGACGACGACGTGGTTGCCGAGGCCGGCGTGCGACTCCACGACCTGGCTCACGACGCCGTCGGCGATCGAGCCGATGGCGACGCCCTGGCCCGGGTCGAAGTCGACACCCTCGTGGAACGTGGAGCAGAAGCTGCAGCCGGCGACGTGGCGCGGTCCGAAGCCGGTGGCGATCGGAACCTGCACGGGGAACGGCCACTGGATGGTGCCGTTCGGGTCGTTCGTGTACGACCAGTCGGAGTTCATGTACTTGAGCGCCATCTGCTGCGCGAGCGAGACGACGGTGTACTTGTCGCGGGCGCCGACGGCGGTGGTGGCCGTCGCGGTGACCGGGGCGAGCTTCTGCACGGCGACCGGTGCGACGGCGACGGTTGTCGCGGCATCCGCTGCGACCGGCATGAACGCGTTCGCGGGCAGCGACGTCGCGACCAGCAGTCCGGCGGCGCCGACCATCGCGCCGAAGCTCAGCACCTTCGGCAGCGCGCGGCGTGAGAACGGCTTCTTCGGCTTCGGGGTCGCGCGGCGGTTCGACGGGCGCGAGGTCGACGGGCGCGAGGTCGACG
>JAODAU010000021.1 GCA_025463615.1 Microbacteriaceae bacterium
CGCACAGCGCGACGAGATCGCCGCTCGTCGCGCGGATCGCCTGTTCGAAGTTGGCGGACACCCCGAGCGGCGTCGCATTGCGCAGCAGCACGAGTGAGACCGGCGAGCCCTCGAGGGCGCGGATGACGATGTCCACCGATCCGTCCGACGACGCGTCGTCCGAGACCACGAGTTCCTGCGGCAGCGGACTCTGGGCGAGGATGCTCGCCAGCTGCTGCGGCAGGTACCGCTCGCCGTTGAACGTGCACAGGGCGATGGAGATGGCTGTCATCAGACACCACACTAGCGGTCGTGTTCCGGGCGGTCGGCGCGGCTCGAGGCGGTACCATCACCCGTGATGACACGCCATCCGACCGTCGACGCGGCGAGGTCCGACCGCCGCCCGCGCCGCCGCAGGATCGCCGTCACGACGGTTGCGTCGCTCGCGGCGGGGTGCGTTCTCGCGGTCCTCGGCTCGACAGGAGCCGTGCGCGGACCGACCGCGATCGTGCTCCTCGTGATCCTTGTCGCCGCCGTGCCCTCATCGCGCCGGCTCTCCGAGCGGATCGCGCTCAACCTGGCGATCGTCTTCGGCGCGGCGCCGCTGCTGTGGTGGTTCCCCTGGCCGGCGGCACTCGCCGGGGTTCGGGCATCCGTCGTGCTCGGAATCCTCGGCGCCGTCGTCGTGGCCGGCCTGGTCTGGTCGCCGGGCAGTCGCGCGCGGGTGCTGCCGCTAGTGTCGCTCGCCGACCTCGCGCCCCTGGGGGCCGCGATCGTCTCCCTGTGGCTGTTCCGGCCGTTCTTCGCCTACGCGTCGGGGCTTGCTAGCGTCTCGCTGCTGAAGCAGGGCTTCGGCAATGACAACGTGGCGCACTTCGACATGTTCGAGATGATCCGGAAGTGGCACGTGACCGGACCGTTCTGGCCGGCGTCGCCCGACGGGTCGCCCTACGCGCACGTGCCGTATCCGCAGCACTTTCACGTGCTCGCCGTCATGTTCGCGGACCTCTGGGGTGGCCCGGCGCGCGGCAGCCTGGACCACGAGACCGGCCTGTACGGCGTCGCGACGGCGCTGCTGCTGACCTCTGCCTTCGTCGCGGTCGTCGCAGCCGTGGCATCCATTCGCGGGATCTCGCGTCGCGTCGGTCTGGTGCTGGTCGCGGCGATGGCGTGCGTCTCATTCCTCCTGCTCGGGTTCGGCGCGACATCGCTCTACCTCGGGTTCCCCGGGTACCTGCTCGCGATCTTCGGGGCCCTGCTCGGCATCGCGCTGGCGCTCGGAGGCAGGAGTTCGCTGCCGCGCCTCGCCGCCGTCGCGGCATCCGTGGTACTCGTCGCGCACACCTGGAGCCTGCTGACCGCATTTCCCGCGGTCGCGCTGCTCTACGTGGTGGTGCGCCTGCCGCTGCGGGAGTATCGGCGGCGGGCGCGTGGCGCGATCGTTCCGGCCGTCATCCTCGCGATAACGGTCCTGTCGGTCGCGTTCGCCGCCTACCTCGTATATCGGGCGACGCTGGGCACCGGATCGCCGGAGGCGGCCCTCGCGACGGCGGGCGCGGAGGTCGAGGCGCCGATCTGGATCCCGGCTGTCATCGCGGGCCTGCTTCTCGTGCTCTCGGTGGGCTACGTCGCCGCACGCGTCGGCGCTGCGCTGGCCGTCTGCCCTGCTCGCATCGGTCGCCCTGGTCGCACTCGCCGAGGGCGCCGTCCTCGTCGTGTCGCAGCTGCTGCGTGCAGGTGAACTGAGCTACTTCCAATTCAAATACTCGAACGCGGCGGGGCTCGTGCTCGTCGTGCTCCTGGTGATCCAGGCGTGCTTCTGGGTCGTGCGGCTCGTGCCCCCGGTCGGGTCGCGATCGAGGCGAATCGGTCGCCTCGCCGCGGCAGGCGCGATGTCGATCGCGCTCCTGCTGGTTTCGACGTTTCCGGTCGCCGACGACCTGCTGCTGACCACGGGCCGACTGCCCGGCGTGGACTTCCGCACGTACGTCGAACTGGCCGCGCACAATCCACCCGCGCGCGTGCCGCGGATCGTGTCGGCGGCCAGGGTGATGGAGGAGCTGCCGTGCGCGCGCCCGGTCTACGTCGCCCCCTTCGCGAACGACGCGCAGATGGGTGTCGCCGACCAGTGGGCCATGTCCTTCGCCACCGAATCGTCCGAGGCGGCGAGCCCGGTGCTCTCTCGTTTGTATCGGGTGAAGTCGGGGAGGGCGCTCTCGCAACTCGACTCGCTCGTCGACGGCGTGCTGCGCGATCATCCCGACCGCTGCGTCGTGGTGGACCCGACGATCGCGGCGCGTCTCCGGTCCGAGCCGAGCTATCCCTACGCCGAGCGGACGTTCACCTGGGGCTGAGCCCGCGCTCAGGCGGCGGCGACCGTCTCGTCGCGCAGCGCCCGCCGCCAGCTCAGCTCCCGCGCCGCCTTCACGCAGCAGACCACAAAGGTGAGCCAGCCGAACTCGACGAGGATCATGCTCTCGGCGAGCGAGGCGACGATGAGCACCACGAGCATCAGGGCGGGCCAGGCGTACACGAAGCTGCGCTGGCGCGAGGCGAGCAGCCACGAGCGGATGAACGCGAGCCCGAGCATCCCCACGAAGAGCAGCAACCCGATCAGCCCCACCTGGAACCAGACGTCGAGGTAGGCGTTGAGCGCCGAGGTCGGGGTGTGGTTGAAGAAGTTGGGCAGCTGGTCGAACGGCGCGCCGACGTCGTGCCGCCAATGCCCCACCCAGCCGTAGCCCTGAAGGAAGTACTGGTTGATGAGGGTGCGCAGCGGCCGCCAGAGGTCGAGCCGCGTCTTGAGTTCGGCGCTCGCCGCGAAGGCGTTGATGATCGGCGTGCGCTGCACCCAGGCCACCACGAGCAGCACGACCGTCACCGCCAGCAGGCCGATCTGCCAGTACCGCTTCTGCTCGGGCTTCACGCGCCGCAGGCGCCAGAGCGCCACGGTCGCGAGGGCGACGACGATCGCGCCGCCGACGCCGAGCGGCGAGCGTGAGAGCAGGAGCAGCAGCGCCGCGAGGATGATCGACCCGACCGCCGTCGACCGCTGCACCGACTTCGTGCGCAGCTCCGTACCGAACGTGACGAGCGCGAGAAGCGCGACGATGCCGAGCTCGTTGCGGGTGCCGAAGATGCCCTGGATCGGACCCAGCTGCGCGAGCTTGCCCGCGATGTTGAGGAAGTGCAGCGGCGTGTCGATCAGCACGCCCGCGAGGATCTCCAGGGCGAGGGAGAGCGAGAGCGCGAAGCGGAAGAGGTCGCCGAAGGCCCGGGCGATCTGGATCGTGTCGCGCACGAGCGCGATGTAGATCCCGAGCATCGTCACGACGAGCAGGTAGACGACGCTGCCGAGGGTCGCCCACTGGTACTGGCTCCAGAACACCGAGATGGTCGCCCAGCCCACGAAGACCAGCAGGGAGATCGGCAGCAGGCCCTGCCACTCGATGCTGTGCCGCCGGGCCAGCAGCGACAGGCTGGCGAACACGACCAGCACCGCGTCGATGCCGATCAGCCCGGCCCAGCCGATGAGCTCCTGCAGCAGCAGGGCGCAGAGCTGGGCTCCGACGATGGTGAGGCTCAGGGCGGCGCTGAAGCGCGGTGACGCGAAGAAGTTCTCCGCGGCATCCAGGGCCCCCGTGGGCCGCCGTTCGGCGCTCACACGGGCACCCTGCCCCGCCAGACGGGGGTCTCGGTGACGGCGGGGGACCACTTGGTCTTCACCGCCCAGATCACGAGTAGCATCCAGCCGCCCTCGATGAGCATGCGGCTCTCCGCCAGCGACTGCACGAGCTGCGCCGTGAACGCGAGCAGCGGGAGCAGCGCGATCCAGCTGTAGGTGCCCACCGAGTCGCGGCCCACGACCGTGCGGTCGATGGCCAGCAGCCAGGATCGGGTGAGCGTGGAGAGCACGAGAGCGCCGAAGACCACGAGCCCCACGATGCCGAGCTGGAGCCAGACATCCAGCCAGGCGTTGTGGGCGTGCAGCACCTGCACGCCGCCCTTCCTGATGAGGTGGTCGAACGGCGGAACCCACGGCACCCAGTAGCTGACCCAGCCCCAGCCGAAGGCCGGCCGCTGCTGCGCGAGGTGGATGACCGCGTTCCAGATGTCGAGGCGGCCGGTGCCGTCGTCGCTCTTGCCGAGGACGTTGAGGATGTGGTCGCGGAACACCACGGCGAGGCTGCCGAGGCCGACGACGACCACCAGGATGCCGCCGTAGGTCCAGGCACGGGCCCGCGGCGACGGCGCGCAGCGCACCAGCAGCACGGCGGCGGTCACCACGACGACCGCGGCGATGCCGAGGTAGCTGGTCGCGGAGCGGGTGATCACCAGGGTGACGATCGCGACGGCCAGCCAGAACCAGCCCCAGAAGCGCACCGTGCGGGCGGCGAGCTGCACGGCGAACACGATGAGGCCGAGCAGGGCCGCCATCGAGAGCAGGCTCGAGTTGCCGACGATGCCCTGGATCTTGCCGCCCTCGAAGAGCAGGTTGCGCGACCAGTACAGCAGCTTGGCCGGGTTCGGCGAGCCGTCCGGCACGAACCATAGCGGGTAGATGGGGTGGCGGATGAACGCGGAGACGATGAACTCGAAGACGTAGGAGAGCCCCAGGATGAGGCGGAACACCCGCGCGAGCACCGCGAGCAGCTCGGCCCAGCCGAGCGTTCCGGCGACCGCGACGCCCGCCGCGGTCGTGGCGACCTGCGCGAACGCGCCGCCCAGGGGCCACGGTCGATACGGCGACCAGGCCACGGAGAGGGCCGCGAGCAGCAGGAACGCGAGGAGCGGGTAGGGCAGCATCCCGAGCCGGATCGTGGCGCGGTTGCGCACGATGAGCACCACGGCGCCCGCGACCACCACCGCGACGACGGCGCCCCAGCCCCACCAGGTGAACAGGTCGCGCAGGAAGTCGCCCGCGAACCCGGTGAACAGCGCGAGCGTCGCGTAGCCCAGCCGGAACCCACGCCGGTCCACAGTTCTCATACGCACAGGTTATGCGGTGAGGTGTTCTGAAAACGCAGGAGATGCTCGTCGAAGCGCGCCGAAATCACCACTTCGCACGCGTTGATCGAAGAATCTCCTGCGTTTTCGGAGGCCGCCGATGGGAGAGACGGATGATGCGGGCGTCAGACGAACGCGGCCTTGCCGGTGATCGCGCGGCCCACGATGAGCGTGTTCATCTCGCGGGTGCCCTCGTACGAGTAGATCGCCTCCGCGTCGGCGAAGAACTTGATCACGCCGTAGTCGAGCACGATGCCGTTGCCGCCGAACAGCTCACGGCACCAGGCGACGGTCTCCCGCATCCTGCTGGTCGTGAACTCCTTGGCGAGGGCCGAGTGCTCGTCGCGCTGGGTGCCCTCGTCGAGCATCTGCGACACGCGGGTGACGAGGCCGATCGACGACGTGATGTTGCCGAGGCTCTTCGCCAGCAGCTCCTGGATGAGCTGGTGCGACCCGATCGGCTTGCCGAACTGGATGCGCTCGCCGGCATACTTCACGGCCGCCTCGTACGCGCCGATCGAGTTGCCGATCGCCGCCCAGGCGACCTCGGCGCGGGTGAGGCGCAGCACCGCCGCGGTCTCGCGGAACGACTTCGAGCCCTGCAGGCGGTTCGCCTCGGGCACGATCACGTTGTCGAGCACGATGTCGGCGTTCTGCACGATGCGCAGCGCCTGCTTGTTCTCGATCCGCGTTCCCGTGTAGCCGGGGGTGGATGTCGGCACGATGAAGCCCTTGACCTGATTGTCGTCGGCGTCGCGGGCCCAGATGATGGTGACGTCCGAGATGGAGCCGTTGCCGATCCAGCGCTTGGCGCCGTTGATCACCCAGTTGTCGCCGTCGCGCTTCGCGACCGTCTGCAGGCCCTGCGCGGTGTCGGAGCCGGAGAGCGGCTCGGTGAGGCCGAACGCCCCGAGGTACTCGCCGCTCGCGAACTTCGGCAGCCACTCGGCGCGCTGCGCCGTCGAGCCGGCGACCGCGATGGAACCCATGACGAGCCCGTTCTGCATGCCGACCAGGGTGGCGACGGATGCATCCACCCGCGCCAGCTCGAGCGCGACCCAGCCGCGGAACACCGCGCTGTTCGGGAAGGTCTGCGTCTCCTCCCACGGCTGGCCGTAGAGGCCGAGCTTCGCGAGCCCCTCGTGGATGCTGCGCGGGAAGAACTCCGCCTTCGACCAGAGGTCGTTCGCGATGGGGCGCACCTCCGCCTCGAGGAAGGCGCGGAGATCCATGATGAGCCCCTTCTCCTGGTCGGTGAGGGAGTTCTCGAAACCGTAGAAATCGCTCGGAAGTGGCGCGAAAGACGTCATCGTGTGTGCTCCATTGCTTCGCGTGGGCGCGCGGGTTGGGATGCACCGCGCTGCTCGACTCTAGGTCGCCGTCCCCGCGCGGCCCAAGCCGTTGGTACTTTTGGTTCAACCGTCCGGGGTGCCGCTGTGCGCCGTTTGTAGGACGGGACCAAGGGTGCTCGCGCACCGAGACGTAAGGAATCGCCCATGTTCGTGAGGATCGCCAACACCCCGCGCCCCTATGCCTGGGGATCGACGAGCCTCATCCCGGGCCTCCTCGGCACCCGCCCCACCGGCGAACCGGAGGCCGAGCTGTGGCTGGGGGCGCACCCCGGGTCGCCTAGCCGCATCCTGCGCCCGGCCCAGGCCGGGGGCGCCACGGACCTCGCCGCGTGGATCGCGGCGGACCCCGAGCGCACCCTCGGCAGGTACGCGGGCACGGGTCGGCTGCCGTTCCTGCTCAAGATCCTGGCCGCGGCATCCCCCCTCTCGCTGCAGGCCCACCCGACGCCGGCGCAGGCGCGCGAGGGCTTCGCCAGGGAGAACGCGCTCGGCATCCCGCTCGACTCGCCCGAGCGCAACTACAAGGACGAGTACGCGAAGCCCGAGCTGATCTTCGCGCTCACGACGTTCGATGCACTGTGCGGATTCCGCGCGGTGGACTCGGTGCGCGCGATCGTCGAGGCGCTGCTCGACGCCGACGCGGCCCGCGGCGACCAGCAGCCGCAGCCGCTCGAGGACCTGCTGGAGACCCTGGCGACCGAGGATGCCCCGCGCACCACCTTCGAGTGGCTCCTGTCGAACGGAGCCGGCGTACCGACCCTCGTCGCGCTCGTGGTCGAGCTCGCGCCGCTCGTGCGCGGGTTCGAGCTGGAGATGCAGACCGTGCAGGCGCTCGCGGAGGAGTACCCGGGCGACCCCGGCATCGTGATCTCGCTGCTGCTCAACCGGGTGCGGCTCGAGCCGGGGCAGGCGCTTTACCTGCCGGCAGGCAACATCCACGCGTACCTGTCGGGGCTCGGCGTCGAGCTGATGGCGGCCTCGGACAACGTGCTGCGCGGAGGCCTGACGCCGAAGTACGTCGACATCCCGGAGCTGCTCGGGGTGCTCGACTTCCGCACGGTGCCGGTGCCCTACCTGCACCCGACCGTTGGGCCCGGGGTCGAGGTGTTCCGGCCGGACGTGCCCGACTTCGTGCTCGTGCGCATCTCGGCGGAGACGACGTACCCGGTCGACGGGCCGGCGATCGCGATCTGCACGGAGGGCTCGTTCGGGGTCACCGGCGCGACCGACCGCGTGGAGCTGGCCCGCGGCGAGTCGATCTACATCACCCCGGACGAGGGCACGCTCACGTTCCGCGGCCGCGGCGTGCTCTTCCTGGCCACCACGGGCCGCTAGCGCCTCCCGCCGGTCTCCCCGCGCGCCCCTCCCACCTCCCCCCGCGGACCTCCCAAAATGCAGGAGATCCTGCATCCAATCGAGGAATGTTGCTGAATCGGCCACTTTTCGGGCACATCTCCTTCATTTTGGGAAGTCGCGACTTCTCCACAGGGGGCGGATGCCGCGGGCTGTCCACAGACCGGCCCGAGGCCCAGCGGGGCCGGGCCCGCTCCACGACAGTGGTCGCATGGGAATCGCGACCGTCATCCGCAGCGCGGGGTTCTTCCTGCGCCGGCGCGACCTGCTCGCGCGCGGGTTCAACGACCACGCGATCCGCGCCGCGCTCGCTGCGCACCTGATCTTCCGGGTGCGGCACGGCTGGTACTCGGTGCCCGACGCGCCCGAGCCCGCGATCCGGGCCGTGCGGGTCGGCGGCCGCCTCACCTCGGTGTCGGCGCTGGAGTCGTATGGGCTGCCGGTCCCGCGCTCGGCCGTGCTCCACGTCGCGGTCGCCCCGACGAGCTGCCGCCTGCGCTCGCACGTCGACCGGCGCGTGCGGCTCTCCGGCGGCGAACCCGTGCGGGTGCATTGGCACGACGGCCGAACGACGGGCACGGTCTGGCGGGTCTCCATCGATGACGCGCTCGTCGTCGCGATCGCCACGCTGCCGCGCGACGTCGCGGTCGCCTGCGCGAGCGCGGTCATGCGGCGAAAACGATGGGGATGGGCACGCCTAGATGCGGTGTTCGCGCGTGTGCCCGAACGTTGCCGCGGCTGGCGCCGGCTCGTCAGCAGGCTCGACGACTCCCACGGAGAGACGTTCTTCCGGCTCTGGACGGCGGATCGCGGCATCCCGTGCGAGCAGCAGGTGCAGGTGCCGGGCGTCGGGCGGCTCGACTTCCGCATGGGCCCGCGAACGTGGGTGGAGGTGGATGGCGCGCAGCACGACCCCGGCTGGGTGGGCGAGCATCCCAGCTCCTGGGAGGGTGACCACGACCGCGACGCGACGATGGCCATCGACGGCCACCTCGTGCTCCGCTTCACCTACCGCCAGCTCTACGCGGACTGGCCGCGCGTGCTGGCCGCCGTGGAGCGCGCGATCGCCGACGGCAACGCGCTCGACGCGTACCGCGCCCGCCGCCCCTTCCGCCCTCGCGTGCTCCGAAAACGCAGGAGATCGCGCGAAAAAGCGCCGTAACAGCGCTCCCACCGCGCATCCGGCGAGAATCTCCTGCGTTTTCGGAAGAGGGCGGGGAGGGGGCCGCGGGTCAGCTCGCCAGGCGGGCGCCGAAGGCTCGGCGATACGCCGTCGGCGTGGTGTTGAGCACCTTCAGGAAGTGGTGGCGCATCACCGCCGCGGCACCGAAGCCCACCTGGTCGGCGATCGACTCCAGGGGCAGGTCGGTGCGCTCGAGCAGGTGCTGGGCCCGGATGATGCGCTGCCGGTTCAGCCACGCGGCCGGCGTCGTGCCCATGTCGGCCCTGAACCTCCGCGCGAACGTACGCGACGACATGAGCGCCTTGCGCGCGAGCTGGTCGACGGTGAGGTCCTCGCGCAGGTTGTCGAGCATCCACTCGGCCACCTCCGCGAACGAGTCGGCGCACTTCTCCTGCACCGGGTACTGGATGTACTGCGCCTGCCCACCGTCGCGCTGCGGCGGCACGACCATGCGGCGCGCGATCACATTGGTGGCGGCGGCGCCGTGCTCGATGCGCACGATGTGCAGCGCCGCGTCGATGCCGGCGGCGGTGCCGGCGCTGGTGACGACCTTGCCGTCCTGCACGAACAGCACGTCGGCATCCACCGTGGTCTCGGGGAAGCGGGCCGCGAGCCGGTCGGTGTGCATCCAGTGCGTGGTGGCGCGCCGGCCGCGCAGGATGCCCGCCTCGGCGAGCGCGAACGCCCCGCTGCAGACGCTCAGCACCCACGCCCCGCGGGCCTCCGCGGCGCGGATCACCTCGAGGTACGCCTCGTCGATGTGGTCGATCGCGTGCGCGGGCACGGCTATGAGGTCGGCGTCGGCGGCGACATCCAGGCCGGCGCCGATCATCATGTCGTAGCCGAGGGACGTGCGCACGGGTCCCGGCACGGCCGTGGCGATGGTGAAGTCGAAGCGCGGGCCGTCCATCTCGCTGCGGTCGATGCCGAACACCTCGCAGACCACGCCGAATTCGAACGGGGCGACCCCGGGCAGGGCGAGCAGCACGACCTTGTTCAGCATCCGGGAACTCCTTCTGGCAGAAATGAACGGATGTCGGCCATGCTGCCACCCGTGGCCGGAATGCGCAACGCGTGCCGTTCCTGCCACCCCGTTGGGAACGCTAACCTAGGTGGCATGTCATGGCTTGTCACCGGCGGTGCCGGCTACATCGGTGCCCACGTCGTCCGCGCGCTGCTCGAGGCGGGCATGCGCCCGGTGGTGGTCGACGACCTCTCGTCGGGGTTCGCGAGCTTCGTGCCCGCGGGCGTGCCGTTCGTGCGCGGCAGCATCCTCGACGGCGCGAGCCTGGTCGAGACGATGCGCGAGCACGAGGTCTCGGGCGTCATCCACGTGGCCGGCTACAAGTACGCGGGGGTCTCGGTGCAGCGCCCGCTGCACACCTACGAGCAGAACGTGACCGGCACGGCGAGCCTGCTCGCCGCGATGGCGGAGCGTGGCGTCGACAGGATCGTGTTCTCGTCCAGCGCGGCGGTCTACGGCACGCCGGACGTCGACATCGTCACCGAGGACACGCCCAAGGCGCCCGCGAGCCCCTACGGCGAGTCGAAGCTGATCGGCGAATGGCTGCTGCGCGACCAGGGCATCGCCACCGGCCTGCGGCACACCTCGCTGCGCTACTTCAACGTGGTGGGATCGGGCGACCACGACGTCTACGACGCCAGCCCGCACAACCTCTTCCCGCTGGTCTTCGAGGCGCTGCTCGCGGGTCGCACCCCGCACATCAACGGCGGCGACTATCCCACCCCCGACGGCACGAACGTGCGCGACTACATCCACGTCTCCGACCTGGCCGCCAGCCACGTGGCCGCAGCCAGGAGACTGGATGCCGGCGAACCGCTCGAGGCCGCCTACAACCTGGGCAGCGGCGACGGCGTCTCCGTCGCGCAGATCATGGCGGCGATCGCGGAGGGCACCGGCATCCCGTTCACGCCGGAGATCGGCCCGCGCCGCCCGGGGGACCCGGCGCGCATCGTCGCCGACGGCACGCTGGCGGCCCGCGACCTCGACTGGCGCATGCGGCACACTCTCGCCGAGATGGTCGAGAGCGCGTGGGGCGCCAGGAGCGCGGCATCCGTCGCCTGACGCTGCCCCCCGTTTGAGGGTAACGGCGCGTCGCGAACCCTCAAGGGTTAATTGAGGCTTTACGATCCGCGACTTGACTCGGGGGTAACTACAACGGTGTAATTACTCCTAACGCGGATTGCGCAGGTCGGGCGCACCGTGGAGGGGAGACTGTGATATGGCGCTAGACGAACATCGCCGCGCTGTTCCAGAAGACTGGTTCATCGACCCGGTGCGCCTGGGCGTCCCCGGCGTGCGGCAGCCCACCGAGGACGACAATCCGCTCGCGTGGCAGACGGACTCGCTCTGCGCGCAGACGGATCCGGAGGCGTTCTTCCCCGAGAAGGGCGGCTCGACCCGCGACGCGAAGAAGATCTGCGCCTCGTGCGAGGTGCGCAACCAGTGCCTCGAGTACGCGCTGCAGAACGACGAGCGCTTCGGAATCTGGGGCGGCCTCTCCGAGCGCGAGCGTCGCAAACTGCGCAAGCGCGCCTAGCCCGGCGCAGATTTCCCAAACGCCGACACGCCTCACGACGCACGCGCCGCGCCCCCATAGTCTCGACTGAATGCAAGCGAGAGTCACGGCGATAGTCGTCGCCCGTTCAGGGGCGACATATCTCGGGCGAACCCTCGCGGGCCTCGCCCGGCAGACCCGCAGGCCCGACGCGGTGGTCGCGGTGGATGCCGGCTCCACCGACACGAGCGCGGAGCTCCTCGCGGCATCCGGCCCCACCCAGCTCGTGACGACCAAGGCCACGTCGTTCGGCTCGGCCGTCGATCGCGCCCTGCACGTGGTGGCGCCCGAGGCGGCGGACGAGTGGATCTGGCTGCTCGCGCACGACAACGCCCCGGCCCCCACCGCGCTCGCCCAGCTGCTCGGCGCGGTCGAGATCGCCCCCTCCGTGGCGGTGGCCGGCCCGAAGCTCATGCGCTGGGACCAGGCCGACGTGATCGAGTCGTACGGCGAGACGCTCACCCACTTCGGGGCATCCGTGCCCCTCGTCGAGGGTGAGCTCGACCAGGCCCAGCACGACACCCACGACGACGTGATGGGCGTCGGCGCGGGCGGGATGCTCGTGCGCCGCGCCGTCTGGGCCGAGCTCGGCGGCTTCGATCCGGCCCTGCCGTCGATCGACGCGGCCCTCGACTTCTCCATCCGCGCCCGGCTCGCCGGCCACCGCGTCGTCGTCGTGCCCGGCGCCAAGGTCGCCTCGATCGGCGGCCCCGAGTACTTCGGACGCCGCTCGGTCGCCCCGCGTCGCCGCGCCCGCATCGCGCGCGCCGCCCAGCTGCACCGCCGCCTCGTCTACGCGCCCCCGCTCGCCGTACCGTTCCACTGGCTCAGCTTCGTGCCGCTCGCGCTGTTCCGGGCGCTCGGCCAGCTGCTGGCCAAGCGCCCGGGCTTCGTCGGCGGCGAGTTCGCTGCCGCCTTCGCCGCCGCGTTCACCGGGGGAGTGGGCGCCGCGCGCCGCAACCTGCGCAAGCACCGCGCGCTCGGCTGGGCGGCTGTGGCCCCGTTCCGGATGCCGCAGCGCACCCTCCGCGAGCGCCGCGCGCAGGCGCGCGAGGCCGCACTCGCACCGCGCCAGGGTTCTGTGCAGCAGGAGGATCGCGCCGGCTTCCTGGCGCACGGCGGGCTGGGCGTGGTGGTCATCGCCGCGATCGCAGGGCTCGTGATGTTCGGACCGCTCCTCGGCGCGCAGGCGCTCACGGGCGGGGGCCTGCTGCCCACATCGGCCACGGTCGGCGAGCTCTGGAGCCACGTCGGCTGGGGCTGGCGTGACATCGGCACAGGCCTCACCGGCGCCGCCGACCCCTTCGCCTACATCGTCGCGATCGTCGGTACCC
>JAODAU010000031.1 GCA_025463615.1 Microbacteriaceae bacterium
CGGTACCAGGGCTGGGTGAAGCGCATGCGCTCCTCGAGCAGCTCGCGCAGGGTCACGGTGGACTCCCCGCGCTCCAGTCCGCCGACGTCCGCCATCGCCACGAGGCGTGCGACGCGTGCGGACTCGGAGGGCAGCGGATGCCCCGCCACCTGCGCGCGCCCGCCCAGCGGGTCGAGGCGGCCGCCCAGTGTCGCGGCGAGCAGCCTGCGGTCGGTGACGTCACCGCTCGCGAGCACGAGCGCACCCTCGGGAACGGCGAGCGTGAGCGGGCCGACCGGGTGCTCGGGCGAGCCGACGGTGAACCCCTCGAGGCTGATCGCGGAGCCGCGCTGGTCCACGGCCCACACGACGGCCTCGCGGTGCTCGCGCAGCCGTTCGCCCTCGATGTCCATGTTGGGCAAGAGGCGCTGCAGCCACTTCGGCATCCACCAGGCGGCGCGGCCGAGCAGGGTCATCACAGCGGGCACCAGCGTCATCCGCACCAGGAAGGCGTCGAAGGCGACGCCGGTCGCCAGCCCGAGCGCGATCGGTTTGATCGTGCCGGAGCCCTCGGGCACGAAGGCGATGAAGACGAAGAACATGATGAGCGCGGCGGCCGTGACGACGCGGGCGCCGTTGCCGAAGCCCACCTCGACCGCCTTCTTCGCGTTGCCGCCGTGCACGAACGCCTCGCGCATGCCGGAGACGAGGAACACCTCGTAGTCCATCGCCAACCCGAACAGCACCGCCATCAACAGGATCGGCATGAAGCTCAGGATGGGCCCCGGATTCTCCACGTTGAAGACGTTCGAGAGCCAGCCCCACTGGAACACCGCCACCACGACGCCGAACGATGCGAGCACCGAGAGCAGGAATCCGACGGCCGCCTTGATCGGCACGAGCACCGAGCGGAACACCATCATCAGCAGGATGATCGACAGCCCCACCACGATCGCGCCGAACGGCAGCAGCGCCGCGCTCAGCCGGTTGGAGATGTCGATGCCGACGGCCGTCGCGCCGGTCACCGAGATGGGCGTGTCGTACTGCGCCTTGATCGAGGGCTGCAGGTCGCGGATCGACTGCACCAGGCTCTTGGTCTCCGTCGCGTTGGGCGCGCTGGAGGGGATCACCTGGATGATCGCGGTGTCGAGCCCAGCATCCGGGAGCCCCTGGCTCACGTACGCCACGTCGTCGAGTGTCTTCAGCTTGGCCGAGATGGCGTCGAGGTCTTTCTGGATGTCCGTGGTCTGGGTGATGTCCACTGCCACGATCAGCGGGCCGTTGTAGCCCGGGCCGAAGCCGTGGTCGATCATCTCGTAGGCCTGGCGCTGCGTGGAGCCCTTCGGCTCGGAGGCGCCGTCCGGCAGGTTGAGGTCGAGGCTGAGGGCCGGGATAGCGAGCGTGCCGAGCACGGCCACGACGGCGAGCGTCGCGAGCACGGGCCGCTTCATCACGCCGCGCACCCAGCGCAGGCCGAGCGTGGGCTTCGAGCCCTCGGTGTGCACGGTCGCGCGCTTCCAGGCGCGCGAGCCCTCCTTCGGGCGCAGCCGGCCCTTGGCGAGACCGAGCAGAGCGGGCACGAGCGTCGTCGCGACGCCGATGGCGACGAGCACCGCGAACGCTGCGCCGACGCCCATCACGCTGAGGAACGGGATGCCGACGACGAGCAGGCCGAGCAGCGCGATGATGACGGTCACACCGGCGAACACGACGGCGCTGCCGGCCGTGCCGACCGCGGTCGCGGCGGACTCCTCAGGATCCTCGCCGTTGGCGAGCTGGTTTCGATGTCGCGAGAGGATGAAGAGCGAGTAGTCGATGCCGACCGCGAGCCCGATCATCAGGGCGAGCAGCGGCGCCGAGCTCGAGACGGTGGTGAACGCGGAGATCGCGCTGATGCCGCCGGTGACGATACCGACGCCGACGAGGGCGCTGAGCAGCGGCATCCCTGCCGCGATGAGCGAGCCGAACGTGATGAGCAGCACGACGCCGGCGAAGATCACGCCGAAGACCTCGGTGATGGTGATGCCGAACGTGTTGTCGCTGAAGACGCCGCCGCCGAACGCGACGGTGAGGCCGGCATCCTCACCGATCTTGGCTGTCTCCTTGACCTGGTCGAGCGTCTTCGCGGTCACGTCGCTCTGGGCGCCGACGAACTGGATCTGGCTGCGCGCCATCGTGCCGTCGGTGCTGATCGAGCTGCCCGCGTACTTCGAGAACGGGCTGACGACCGAGTCGACGCCCTTGATCTTGCCGAGCGCGGTGTCCATCTTCTCGATCGCGGCCTTGTAGGTCGCGTCGTTGACGGATGCCCCGGCCGGCACCTCCACGACGGCCTGCGCGCTCGCGCCCGCGACCGAGGGGAACACGGCATCCAGCCGGTCCAGGGCGGCCTGCGACTCGGTGCCCGGGATCGCGAACGACTCCTGCGTCTGGCCGCCGAGGGCGAAGCTGCCGCCCAGGATGCCGACGAACAGCAGGAACCACACGCCGATCACGCGCCAGGGGCGGCGGTAGGCGAAGCGTCCGAGCCGGTAGAGGAGGGTGGCCATGATTACTCCTGCGGGGTGCGGGTCGAGACGGGCGCGAGCAGCTCCGTCATGATGGTGATGAGAGCGGCCCTGGTCTCATCGATGGGGTTGTCGAA
>JAODAU010000036.1 GCA_025463615.1 Microbacteriaceae bacterium
AGCATGGCGGCATCCGCGACGGATCGGGCGATCGGGCCGCCCACGGCGAGCCCCGCGATGCTGGCGATGCCCGACTGCGCGGGCACCCTGCCTCGCGACGGCTTCACGCCGACCAGCCCGGTCGCGGCCGCCGGGATGCGGATCGACCCGCCGCCGTCGGAGCCCGGAGCGAAGGGCAGCAGCCCCGCGGAGACGGCCGCCGCCGCGCCCGCGCTGGAGCCGCCGGTGCCCAGCGCCGTGTTCCACGGGTTGCGCACCGCTCCCCCGTGCCATTCGGATGACGACGAGAGGCCGAACTCGGGCGTCGCCGTCTTGCCGAGGCTGATGCCGCCGGCCGCATCCATCGCCGCCACGATGTCGTGGTCTCGGGTCGCGACGTAGTCGGCGAGCAGGCGGGAGCCCGATCCGGTCGGCACGCCGGCGCGGTCGTAGAGGTCCTTGTCGGCGAAGGGCAGCCCCCAGAGGGCGGCGGTGCGCGACACGGAGTCGAGCCGTGCGGCGCGGCGGCGGGCGGCATCCGCGGTCACCGTCACGAAGGCGCCGAGTTGCGGGTCGATCCGCTCGATGCGGGCCAGGTAGTGCTCGACCAGCTCGGCCGGGCTGACCTCGCCGCGGTGCAGCCACTGCCACTGCTCCTGCGCGCTCAGGTGATGGAGTTCGAACACATCTCGAGCCTAGGTCTTGACACCGGCCGGCAAAGCTGGTTGGTTAGTTAGTGAAGTAACTAACCCACGAACACGAACGGAGGAGACATGGACGACGACCGCCCGATCTTCCTTCAGATCGCGGAGCAGATCGAGAACGACATCATCGGCGGCCAACTCGCCGAGGAGACCCAGGTGCCGTCCACCAACGAGTTCGCAGCGTTCCACCGCATCAACCCGGCCACGGCCGCGAAAGGCGTGAACCTGCTCGTCGACGGGGGCATCCTCTACAAGAAGAGGGGCATAGGCATGTTCGTCGCCGAGGGAGCGCGGGCGACGCTCGTCGCCCGGCGCCGCGAGCGCTTCCAGTCCGAATACGTGGCGCCACTGCTCGCCGAGGCCGACAAGCTCGGCATCCCGCGCGAGCAGGTCGCCGACATGGTCAAGACCACCAGCGAGAAGGGACGTGACGACTCATGACCGCCGTCATCGACGTAGCTCACCTCACCCGCCGCTTCGGCCGCTTCACGGCGATCGACGACGTCGGATTTCGAATCGAGGAGAACCGCATCCACGGCCTCCTCGGGCGCAACGGCGCGGGCAAGACCACGCTGATGCAGCTGCTCACCGGGCAGGACTTCGCCAGCTCGGGCGAGATCCGCGTGTTCGGCGAGAGCCCGGTCGAGAACGCCCGCGTGCTCGATCGCGTGTGCTTCATCAAGGAGAGCCAGCGCTACCCGGAGGAGTTCCGGCCCAAGCACGTCTTCGCCAGCGCGCCCTGGTTCTTCCCGAACTGGGATGCCGAGCTCGCCGCCCGCCTCGTCGACGAGTTCCGCGTGCCGGTCAACCGCCGCATCAAGAAGCTCTCGCGCGGCCAGGTCTCCGCCGTCGGTGTGATCGTCGGGCTCGCCTCGCGTGCCCCGCTCACGTTCTTCGACGAGCCCTACCTGGGGCTGGATGCCGTGGCACGGCAGATCTTCTACGACCGCCTCCTCGAGGACTACGCCGAGCATCCCCGCACGGTGGTGCTCTCGACGCACCTCATCGACGAGGTGAGCAACCTGCTCGAACACGTGCTCGTGATCGACGACGGACGGATCATCATCGACTCCCCCGCCGACGACCTGCGCGGCTCCGCGACCACCGTCGCGGGCCTCGCCGGCGCTGTCAACGCGTTCACCGCCGGGCGCGACGTGCTGCACCGCGAGTCCATCGGCGGGCTCGCCACCGCGACGGTCGGCGCCCTCACCGCCGCCGAGCGCGCCTCCGCGGCGAGCGCGGGACTCGAACTCAGCCCGGTGTCGCTCCAGCAGCTCATCGTGCGCAAGACCACGACATCCGAGTCGGAATGGAAGGAATCGGCATGACCACCGCACTCGCAACGAGCACCATCCCGCGCCCCGGCCACGTCTGGCGGGTCGTCAAGCTGCACTTCGTCAACGTGCGCGCCACGATCGTCGTCCCGTGGCTGGTGCTGGGCCTCATCTTCGTGATCAACCTGCTGATCTGGGCACTCATCCTCGCCAACCTCAGCGGCAAGTCACGGGCGGATGCCTCGGCCGGCTTCCAATACAGCGGCTCGAGCTTCTACATCTACGTGTACATGCTCATCGTGGCGATCCAGGCCGTGAGCATCACGTTCCCGTTCGCGCTCGGCTACGGCGTCACGCGCCGGCACTTCTACCTCGGCACCTCGCTCGCGTTCGTGATCCTGTCGATCGGTTACGCCGCGGCGTTCACGCTGCTCAGCTACATCGAGCAGTGGACGAACGGCTGGGGTCTCGGCGGCCACATGTTCACGGCCGTCTACTACGGCGACGGCGCGTGGTACGGGCGGTTCTTCGAGTTCTTCGTCGGGCTGCTGTTCTTCTTCTTCGTGGGCGCCGCCGCAGCGACCGTCTGGGTGCGCTGGAAGGCGATCGGGCTGGTGGGCTACTTCGCCGTGATCGTGCTCGTCGCCATCGGCATCCTGGAGCTCATCTCGGTCACGGACTCGTGGGATGCGGTGATCCACTGGGTCACCACGACCCCGCGGTACGGGGTGGTCGCGACCCTGCTCGTGCCCACCGCGATCTCCGGGATCGCCGGGTTCTTCATCCTGCGGCGCGCGACCCCCAAGAGCTAGCGCGCCACGGCCTGTCGGCTAGGGTGGGGTCCCGTGCCCAGCCAGCCGCAGACCCCACTCGCCCGCCACGGCCGCCAGAAGGTGGTGCGGCCGTGGACCACCCTCATCCGCATCTTCTTCGTCGCCGTGGCCGTCGTGGCGGTCAGTGCGCTCTCGGTCTCCGCGGTCGCGGTGTGGCAGGTCGGCACCAAGCTCACCAAGAACACCGTCGCCCTGATCGGCCACACGGATGGTCCGCCGCCGAGCATCGGGGCGATCGAGGGCGGCGTCAACGTGCTTATTGCGGCAAGTGACAGCGGCGGCGGCGACGTGAAGGCGTTCGGCAAGCGCGGCGAGCGCCTCAACGACGTGACGATGCTGCTCCACATCTCCGCCGACCACCAGCACGCCACGGTCGTGAGCTTCCCGCGCGACCTGATCATCCCGATCGCGTCCTGCCCCAACGGCAACGGCGGAAACTTCCCCGCGCAGACCAACAAGATCAACGTGGCGCTGACCTACGGCGGTCTGCCGTGCATCGTCAAGACGGTCGAGAACCTCACGGGGCTGTCCATCCCGTATGCCGCGCTCACCGAATTCCAGGGCGTCGTCGGCATGTCCAACGCGGTCGGCGGCGTGACTGTGTGCATCGCCACGCCGATCCATGACGAGAAGATCCCGTTCACCCTCGACGCGGGCGAGCAGACGCTGGTCGGCTTCCAGGCCGTGCAGTTCCTGCGGGTGCGCTACGGCCTCGGCGACGGCAGTGACCTCGCGCGCATCAGCAACCAGCAGCTCTTCCTCTCCGCGCTCGTGCGCAAGATCAAGACGCCGGAGACCCTCGGAAACCCGGTCAAGGTCTACGAGATCGCGAACGCGGTGGCGAGCAACATGACCCTCTCGTCCAGCCTGGCCAACATCAACACCATCGCGTCGATCGGCATCGCCGTGAAGGACATCAGGTTCGAGGATGTCGTGTTCGTGCAGTACCCCGGCGGCTACGGCTCGGCCGCGGGGCAGAACGGCGTCCTGCCCAGCGTCGCGGCGGACAGGGTGCTGATCACCGCCCTGCAGAAGGACCAGCCGATCGCGCTCACCGGCAAGACCGGCGACGGCACCAAGCTCGACCCGAACGCGCCCGTGACTCCCGACCCGACCTCGACCGACCCGGCGCCCACCGACTCGGGCACCGCGGCCGTCGCCCTGCCGAGCTCCGTCTCCGGCCAGACCGCCGCGCAGTCCACCTGCACGAAGGGTCAGCGCGCGGGCTGAGGCGCTACTCGAGCTCGAGCCGCAGCTCGCGCAGCATCGTCTCGAATCTCCCGGGCGCCTCGCGCAGCACCCGGCGCCCGGTGAACCGGCCGAGCCGCTGCGCGGTCTGTGCGACGTTGAGGATCGCATGCTCGACGTTCGACCCCGACTCGTCCGGCACCACGCGGTACTCGCCGCGGTACCACCAGCCGCCCTGGGCGATCACGAGGAAGGCTGCCGGGTCGGCGGTGTAGAGGCTGTCCGTGTCGGGTGCCGGCCGCATCCTGCGTTCGATCGCCTCGAACACCTTTGCGGGCCGCGCGCGCACGTGCCCGGCGAAGGTGGCGAGCACCTCGGAGCCGGCCGGTCGCGTGCGGGGAGCCTCGGGCATCCTTCGACTGTAGCCGCGGGTAGCCTCGATGGCATGACCTTCGAGCCCAGGGGCACCACAGCACTCATCACCGGCGCGTCGAGCGGATTCGGCGTGGAGTTCGCGCGCCGCTTCGCCGAGCGCGGCGCCGACCTCGTGCTCGTCGCGCGGCGTGAGGATCGGCTCACCGCGCTGGCCGACGAACTCGCGGCCACGTACGGCACCACCAGCACGGTCGTGGCCCTCGACCTGACCGAGCCCGGCGCGACGGGGCGACTCGTCGCCACGCTGCAGAGCGAGGGCGTCACCGTCTCCAGCGTGGTCAACAACGCCGGCTTCGGCACGCACGGCATGTTCGCCGAGCTCGACCCCGACCGGCTGGACGCCGAGGTCGCCCTCAACGTCGGCGCGGTCGTGTCGCTCTCCCGCGCCTTCCTTCCCGGCCTCCTGGAGCGCGGCGACGGCGCCCTGGTGAACGTGGCGAGCACCGCGGCGTTCCAGCCCGTGCCGCGCATGGCGGTCTACGGAGCATCCAAGGCCTTCGTGCTCAGCTTCACCGAGGCGCTCGCGTGGGAGGCGCGCGACAGCGGCAGCTCGCTGAAGGTGCTCGCGCTCTGCCCGGGGCCGGCCGACACCGAGTTCGTGGACGTCGCCGACAACGCCGATGCGATGTTCGGCAAGCACGAAACGGCGGAACAGGTCGTCGAGACGGCCATGCGCGCGCTCGACCGCAACCGCACGCCGGCCAGCGTGATCAGCGGGCGCATGAACCGGGTGACCGCCAGGTCGGCCGGGTTCGCGCCGCGCGGCCTCGTGCTCCAGACCGTCGGCCGGATGGGCCGCCCGAAGCGCTAGCCGAGCTCCTGGAACGCGGTGATCTGCAGGCCGCCGGGCGCCTCCAGTCGCGCGTTGAGCGAGTTCCACGGCGTCACGGTCGGCTCGGCGAGCACCTCGGCGCCACCCGCCGCGAGCGCGGCCGTCGTGGCGGCGGCATCCGCCACCTCGAAGGCGACCCGGATGCTGAGCTCCGGCGCCCGGCTCACCGGCCGGCCGACCTCCACGTCGTCGATCATTCGCACCTGCGCCCGGTTGGCGATCTCGAGCGTGGCGGACGGCACCGAGAGGATGGCGACGCGCGCCCCGCCATCGCCCTCGTAGGAGGCGCTCTCGGGCAGGCCGAGCACGTCGCGGTAGAACGCGAGCGCTGCGTCGAAATCGTCGGTCTCGGCGACGAGCCGGAGCTGGAGTACGGGAGAATCGGTCATGCGGCCGAGCCTATCCGCGGCCGACGACCCCCGTGAAAGGACCCGATGGGTTACGTGCTCCTCGCCTGCGCGATCGTCGCGGAGGTCATCGCCACCACCTCGCTCAAGTTCACGACCGGCGACGGGCCGAAGGTGGTGCCGTACATCCTGGTCGCCGTGGGCTACATCGGCGCGTTCGTGCTGCTGCAGCAATCGCTGACGCGGGGCGTTCCGCTGGGCATCGCGTACGCGATCTGGGCGGGCGTGGGGGTCGTGCTCGTCGTCGTGATCAGCTGGCTGGTGTTTCACGAGTCGCTCACCTGGATGCAGATCGTGGGCATCGTGCTGGTGATCGGCGGCGTCGGCCTGCTCGAACTCGGCGGCAGGCACTGACCCCCACGTTCGTAACTCCTGCAGAATCGGGGAGGAGCGCCGACCGCCGTCGAATTTCCACCGGTAACGCGCACGGAGCAGGAGTTGTGCACAGAATAGGGGCATGACCGGGCCGGACCTCGACGAACTGCGGCGCCTGCGCCGCGCGCGCGACCAGATGGACCGGGAGTACGCCCGCCCGCTCGACGTGCCCGCGCTGGCGCGCACCGCGCTCATGTCGACCGCGCACTTCAGCCGGCGCTTCCGCGAGGCGTACGGCGAGACGCCCTACTCGCACCTGATGACGAGGCGGATCGAGCGGGCATCCGCCCTGCTTCGCCGCGGCGACATCAGCGTGACCGACGCCTGCTTCGCGGTCGGGTGTACCAGCCTCGGATCGTTCAGTTCGCGCTTCACCGAGATCGTGGGCGAGACGCCGAGCGCGTACCGGGCGCGGGACCACGAGGACATCCAGGTCGTGCCGGGCTGCGTGGCCATGGCGCTGGGGCGTCCGAGGCGCATACCCCAGAGCGGCAGAGAGCAATCGAGCAGGATCGAAGAAGCACCCGCCGTCGCCGCGCGCTAGCGTCGTCGGCATGACACTCTCCATCAGCCACGTACACGTGATCGTCGACGACCCGGATGCGGCCCTCGCCTTCTACCGCGACACCCTCGGCCTCGAGGTGCGCAACGAGGTCGCGAACGACGGATTCCGCTGGATCACCCTCACCACCGCCGACCAGCCCGAGATCGAGATCGTGCTCTCGCAGCCGCACGCCGGCCGCTCGAAGGAGGACGGCGACATCCTCGCCGCCATGCTCGCCAAGGGCGACCTGCCGGGCGTGCTGTTCCGCACCGATGACCTCGCCGGCACCTTCGAGCGGGTGGTCGCCGCGGGCAACGCCGAGATCGTGCAGGAGCCCACCGACCAGTTCTGGGGCGTGCGCGACGCGGCCTTCCGCGACCCGGCCGGCAACATGGTGCGGGTCAGCCAGGCGTAGCGAGCGGGCTCAGCGCTTGAGCGACTTCTGCATCATCACGGTGCCGAGCCAGCGCTCGAACTTGTAGCCCACCTTGCCCATGCGGCCGACCTCCTTGAAGCCGAAGCTGCGGTGCATGGCGATGGAGGCATCCGCCCCCTGGTCGGCGATCACGGCGATGATCTCCTTGATGCCCGCCGCCTTGGCCGCGTCGATCAGCGCGGCCATGAGCACCTTGCCGAGCCCCTTGCCGGTGGATGCCGGCCCCAGGTAGATCGAGTCCTCCACCGTGAAGCGGTACGCGGCCTTCTCCTTCCACGGGTACACGTAGGCGAAGCCGAGAATGCTGCCGTTGGCGCTCTCGGCGACCAGGATCGGCATCTTCGCCTTCTGGATGTGCGCGAACTTGGTGCGCCACGCCTTGAGCGTCATCGCCTTCTCGTCGAAGGTGACGGTCGAGTTGGCCACGTAGTGGTTGTAGATCTCGCGGATGTCGGGCAGGTCCTGCTCCACCGCGGGGCGGATAGTGTAGTCGAAGGGCACCTCGAGCGGCGGCAGGTTGCGCTGCGCCTCGGTGGGCCGGTGGGTGGCCTGGTATTCCTCCTCAAGCATGCTGCGAGCTTACGCAGTTCATTCGCCGACGGTGCTCACCTCGCGCACGGGCACGCTGCGATCCTGGGTGAGGAAGAACGAGAGCAGCCCGGCGACGACCGCGATCGCGATGAGGATCGCGCCCACCAGGTGGAACGAGTCGATGGTCGCCGCGAGGGTCGTACCACCCGCCACGATCGAGCCGAGGATGGAGACGCCGATCGAGCCGCCCAGCCGCTGCGTGATGTTGAACAGCGTGTTGCCGTCGGCCAGCTGGTCCTCGGGCAGCGGGGCGAGCATCGCCACGAGCAGCGGAGCGGTGACCAGTCCGATCGCGATGGCCCGCCCGGAGAGGATGAGCGCGATCGCCCAGAGCGGGGTGTCCTGCTCCAGGAAGAGCAGGAACACGCTCGAGATCGCCAGGATCGCGAACCCCGAGACCACGAGCACCTTCAGCGGCACCCGTGCGGCCAGCTTCTGCCCGGCGAACGTGGCGACGCCCATCACGATGCCCTGCGGCAGCAGCGCGATGCCGGTCGCGAACGCGCTGTGGCCCTGCACCGACTGCGTGAACACCGGCAGCAGGAACACGGTGCCGAAGGCGACGACCGAGCAGGCCACCTGCAGCACGAGGGCGATGGCCGAGTTGCGGTGCCGGATCATCTGCACGTCCACCGCCGGATGCGCGCGGTGCAGCGCCCAGAACGTGTAGCCCACGAGCAGCAGCAGGCCCACGCTCAGCGGCACCCAGGAGACCGGGTCGTCCCAGCCCCGCGACGTGCCCTCCGTCGCCCCGAACAGCGCGCCGGTGAGGCCGACGGCCAGCAGGATGAACCCGAACGGGTCGAACTTCGCCAGCTTCGACCCGAGCGCCCCGATGTGCCTCGGCACGCGCAGCAGGAGCAGCAGGCCGATGATGCCCACCGGCACGTTCACGATGAAGATCCAGCGCCATCCGCCGGCCCCGATGAGCAGGCCGCCCAGGGTCGGGCCGAGCGCAGGCGCGAGGAACAGGGTCAGGGCGGCCGAGATCGGCACCTTGCCGCCGCCGATGCCGTCCTTGCCGAGCAGGATGCTGAGCGCCAGCGGCACCAGCGGCGCCCCCACGAAGCCCTGCACCGCCCGGAACGCGATGAGCGACTCGATGGTCGGGGCCAGCGCGCAGGCCGCCGACGCGAGCACGAAGAGCACCATGCTGATCGTGTACACCCGCAGCACGCCGAAGCGCTTCGCGAGGTACGCCGTCAGCGCCAGTGAAACGCCGAGCGCCAGCAGGTAGCCACTCACCACCCACTGCACCTGGTCGAGGGTGGCCTTGAGCTCCTTCGCGATGTCCGGCACCGCCACGTTCACGATGCTGGAGTCGATCATGCTCAGCAGCGGCCCGATCAGCAGCCCGTATCGTGCGACGGCGCCGAGCGGGGTCCGCTGCGGCTCGACCTCAGTGACCTGTTGCGACATCCGCGTTCTCCCCTGCCCTCGCGCCGAGTCCGGCGACCCAGCTCCGTTCGTCCTGTAGTCGTTCGAGAAGGTGGGCCAGTGCGACCCCCCGCCACTCGGGAACCGAGTCGGCCTGGGCCAACGCCTCCATCTGCTCGATGCGCGCGTCGAGCGCGTCGAGCCGGGCATCGAGGATGGCCGCTCGCGCCGCCGGGTCGATCTCGTGGAAGAAACTCAGCCGCACGAGGAACTCCTCCTCGTCGCCGGCGCGGTCGGCGGGCAGCGTCGAGACCAGCTCGTGGAAGAGCTCGCGCCCGGCATCCGTGAGCGCGTAGATGCGCCGCGCGGGCCTGGCCTCCTGCACCTCGATCGTCGCGGTCACCGCGCCGAGCTCCTCGAATCGCTTGAGGTGCGGGTAGAGCGAGTTGTTGCTCAGCGGCGCGGACGTCGGGCGCTGCACCTGTCGCTTCAGCTCGTAGCCGTGCATCGCGCCACCGCGGAGCACGCTGAGGATGAGGATGTCGAGTGCCACTAGGTCAGTGTGACATAGGTCACGCTGGAATAGCCAGCACTCCGGGCACTATTCGGGGATCGACCAGTCCACCGGCGTCGCCCCCTGCTTCACCAGCAGAGCGTTGGCGCGGCTGAACGGCTTCGACCCGAAGAACCCGCCCGACGCGGAGAGCGGGCTGGGATGCACCGACTTCACCACCGGCACCGACCCCAGCATCGGCTCCAGCGAGATCGCGTCGCGCCCCCACAGGATCGCCACGAGCGGCCCGCCGCGCTCGACCAGCGCGTGGATCGCGGTCGCCGTGATCGCCTCCCAGCCCTTGCCGCGGTGCGAACCGGATGCCCCCGGCTGCACCGTCAGCACGCGGTTGAGCAGCATCACGCCCTGGTCGGCCCAGGCGCTGAGGTCGCCATGCGGCGGTGGCACGATGCCCAGATCATCCTTCAGCTCGCGGTAGATGTTCTGCAGGCTGCGCGGCACGGGGCGAACGGACCGGTCGACGGCGAACGACAGGCCGATCGCGTGGCCCGGGGTGGGGTACGGGTCCTGCCCCACGATGAGCACGCGAACGTCGGCGAACGGCCGCTCGAACGCGCGCAGCACGTTCGCACCCGACGGCAGGTACGGCCCGTTCGCGCGCAGGAAGTCGCCCATCGCGGCGACCTGGCCGGCGACCGGCGCGAGCGCCTCGGCCCAGCCCGGGTCGATCAGTTCCGCGAGCGGCTTCGCCACGGTCAGATCGCGGGGTCCGCGACGGTCACGGGCTCCTGCGACGACCACGGGAACGCGATCCAGCGATCCGTGCGCTTCCAGACGTAATCGGGCTCGAGCACTGTGTGCGACTTGGAGTAGAGGCAGACCGTGCGCACGTCGGCGCCGGCGTGCTGGATGATCCCCAGCACCATCTTCAGCGTGCGCCCGGAGTCCGAGACGTCGTCCACCAGCAGCACACGCTTGCCCTTGAGCGAGACCTCGTCGAGGAACGGCGCGAGGATGATGGGCTCGTCGAGGCGGGCATCCACACCCGTGTAGAACTCGGCATTCAGTGCGCCGCAGCTCTTCACGTCGAGCGCGTAGGCGATCGCCCCCGCGAGCAGCAGGCCGCCGCGCGCGATCGCCACGACCACCTCGGCCTCGAAGCCGCTGCGGTGCACGGTCCTGGCCAGCTCGCGCGACCCTTCGCCGAAGTCGTTCCAGGTCAGGATCTCGCGTTCGTCAGCCATAGGGAAACGCTACCGGCTCGGCGCCTGTCACGTCGCCGCGCGTGCGGGAGGTAGCATCCCGTCATGGCATCGACGCTGACCCGGACCCGAAGTGTCACGTTCTCGCTGATCGGCTTCCTGTTCCTGGTGGAGATCGTCAGTGGCATCCTGCAGGGGTACTACGTGCCGCTGATCAGCGACCTGGTCAAGCACCTGGGCATCAAGGATGCCGACTACAACTGGTTCGAGGCCGCCCAGCTGCTCGTCTCCGCGCTCGTCGTGCCCGTGCTGGCGAAGCTCGGCGACATGTTCGGGCACAAGCGCATCCTGCTGTTCTCCACCATCGTCACCGCCCTCGCGACGTGGGCCCTCGCCTTCTCCGGCGACTTCTGGACCTACCTCGTCGCGTTCGCCATCCAGGGCTTCTACGTGGTGTGGCTGCCGCTGGAGATCGCGATCATCTTCGATCGCGGCCGGCGCTCGGGCCGCGGTCCGTCGCAGACCAGGCGCGCCGCGGGCTTCCTGGTCGTGGCGCTCGAGGCGGGCGCGATCGCCGGCGCGCTGCTCGGCGGCGTGGTCTTCGGCCTGTTCAACCAGAACGTCACCCTCACGCTGATCATGCCGGCCATCGCGGTGACCCTGGTCTTCTTCGCCGTGCTGTTCGGCGTGCCCGAGACCACCTCGATCCCAGGCCGGAAGCTGGATGTCACGGGCTTCAGCCTGCTCGCGATCGGGCTGCTGCTCATCACCGGCGGCCTCACGTTCCTGCGGCTCAACGGGCCCGAGGCGTGGTGGGTCTACCTGCTGATCGTGGCCGGTGTGCTCGTGTTCATCCCGTTCGCGCGGTACGAGCTGAAGCAGGACGACCCGGCCGTCGACATCCGTGTGCTCAAGCAGCCGAACATGTGGCCGGTGCAGCTCACCGCCGCGCTCGTGGGCATCAGCCTGCTCGGCGCGCAGGCGCCGCTGAGCGCCTACGCCGGCACCGATCCGGCGAACGGCTACGGGCTCGGGCTCTCGTCCGGCCTGCGGTCGGTGGTGATCGGCATCTACCTGATCTCGATGATCGTCGGCGCCCTGCTCTACCCCCTGTTCTCGCGGCTGTGGTCGCCCCGCGTCGCGCTCATCGTCGCGGCCTTCTTCGTCGCGGCCGGGTACCTGCTCTTCATCCCGTTCCACCTCACGACCACCGAGGTGCTCATCAACATGTTCATCGCGGGCATCGGGTCCGGCGCGCTCGTGGGCGCCCTGCCCGCCGCGGCGGCCGCTGCCGCCCCGCGCGGCCAGACCGGGATCGCCGCCGCGCTCACCAACACCACGAAGACCATCGGCGGGTCGTTCGCGTCGGCGGTGTTCGGCATCGTGCTCGCGGCCGGGGTCGTCGCGGTGGCGGGGAGCACGGCATCCAGCCTGAGCGGCTACATGACGGTGTGGATCATCTGCGGCGTCGGCGCCCTCGTCGCGGCCGTGCTGCTGTTCTTCGTGCCGAAGCTCGCGTTCGCCGACCCGGAGGATTCCGGCGTCACGGAGGACGACGCGGTGGGTACGCTCGAACCGTGATCGATTCGCGCGAACTCGCCCGGGAGGCGGCCGGCTACCTCGAGCCCCTGCGGGAGGTGCGCCGCGACATCCACCGCCGCCCGGAGCTCGGCCTCGAGACCTGGGAGACGCTGGATCGGGTGCTCGGCTCGATCGGCGAGCTCGGCCTCGAGGTGCACCGCTCCGAGACGATCGCGTCCGCGGTGGTGCGCATCGTGGGCGAGCTGCCCGGCCCGACCGTCGTGCTGCGCGCCGACCTCGACGCGCTCGCGCTCACCGAGGACTCGGGCGAGCCGTTCAGCTCCGAGATCCCGGGCAGGATGCACGCCTGCGGCCACGACCTGCACGCGGCGATCGCCGTGGGCACCATCCACCTGCTCGCCACCCACCGCGACGAGCTCGCGGGCGAGGTGCTCTTCCTGCTGCAGCCCGGCGAGGAGGGCGACAACGGCGCCGACCGCATGCTCGAGGAGGGCGCGCTCGAGCTGGCCGGCGGCGAGCTGGTCGGCGCGTACGCGCTGCACGTGACGACGGCGATCGCGCTGGGCGGCATCGGCACGCGGGCGGGGGCCCTGATGGCCGGATCGGCCACCCTCGACGTGACGGTCAACGGAGCGGGCGGCCACGGCTCGGCCCCCTACCTCGGCCTCGACCCCAACCAGGCCGTCGCCGAGATCATCACGGGTCTGCAGACCATGGTCACCCGCCGCTTCAACCCCTTCGACCCGGTGATCGTGACGGTCGGCTGGATGCGCGGCGGCGAGGTAGGCACCAACAACGTCATCCCGTCCACGGCCTCGTTCGGCGCGACGGTTCGCACGTTCTCCGATCGCAGCCTCGCCGACATCGAACGCTTCAGCGCGGAACTCGTCACCGGCATCGCGTCGGCGCACGGGCTCACGGCCGACATCGAGTTCACCTCGGTGACGCAGCCGCTCATCAACGACGAGCGGCACGTCGAGCTGGCGACCTCCGTCGCCGCGGAGATGTTCGGCCGCGAGCGGTTCGCCACGATGCAGCCGATCGGCGGCGCGGAGGACTTCGCCGCCGTGCTGCACGCGGTGCCGGGCTGCTTCCTCTTCGTGGGCGCCTGCCCGCCCGAGCTCGACCCGGCGACCGCGCCCTACAACCACTCGAACCTGGCCCGCTTCGACGACAGCGTGCTCCCGGATGCCGCGGCCTACCTCGCCGCGCTCGCGTTCGCGCGGCTCGACGAATTCAGGCCTTAGGCGTCAGCTCGCCCCTGATGACCTTCCACGGCGCGGCCTGCGCCACCGGTTTGATCGTCACCAGGTCGAGGTTGACATAGCCCGGCAGCTCGATCGCGTGCACGATCGCCTCGGCGATGTCCTCGGCGTAGAGCGGGTTCGGCACGTTGTCGTAGACCGCGTCGGCGCGCTCCCGGTCGCCGCCGAACCTCACGAGCGAGAACTCGTCGGTCTTGACCATGCCGGGCGCGACCTCGAGCACGCGGATCGGCTCCCCCGCGAGTTCCAGCCGCAGCACCGCCATCATGGCGTGCGCCGCGAACTTGGCCGCGTTGTAACCCCCGCCGCCCTCGTAGGCGACGTGACCGGCGATCGACGTGACGGTGAGGATGTCGGCGTGCCCGTCATCCGCGGAGCCGCGCCGCAACAGCGGCAGCAGCGCCGACGTGACGCGCTTGACCGCGACGACGTTGACGTCGAACATGCGGATCCAGTCATCCGGGTCGCCCTGCTCCACGGAGGCGAGCCCGAAGGCGCCGCCCGCGTTGTTGACGAGCGCGTGCAGGGGGCCGGTCGCCTCGAGGTGGTCGCGCAGGGCATCCACCTGGGCCTGGTCGGTGAGGTCGGCCGTGAAGATCTCGCAGCCGGTCTCCGCGGCCAGTGCCTCGAGCCGGTCGGTGCGCCGGGCGACGCCCACGACGTCCCAGCCGTGGGCCCGGAAGAGCCGCACCGTGGCGGCCCCGATCCCCGAGCTCGCTCCGGTTACCACCACGCGCCGCACAGTCAAGGTCACTCCTTCTCGTCTCCTGCATCAAACGTAGCGCGGCTACTGTGGTTCGGTGACGACAGCGACCGCCGCCCCGCAGGTGACCACCAAACCGGCCCGGAAGAAGCGCGTTCCGCTCTGGGACAACGCCCGGTTCCTCTGCGTGACGCTCGTGGTGATCGGCCACGGCCTGCAGCGGCTGACGGCCAGCTCGGACCACGCGCTGATGCTCTACATCTTCATCTACGCGTTCCACATCCCGGCTTTCGCCCTGATCAGCGGCTACTTCTCCAAGGCGAGCCCTCCCGGGTCGCGCCAGATGAAGAAGGTCATCACCGACATCCTGCTGCCCTACGTGATCATGCAGACCGTCTGGACCGTGGTGCAGTACCTCGCCGAGGGCTCGACCAGCCTCAACCCGACGACACCACACTGGACCCTCTGGTTCTTGCTCGCGCTCGCGCTTTTTCGTCTCGTGCTGCCCTATCTCGTGCTCCTGCGTTTTCCCCTGCTCTGGGCGGTCATTTTCTCGGTCGGCGTCGGATACCTAG
>JAODAU010000005.1 GCA_025463615.1 Microbacteriaceae bacterium
AACAGCCACTCGGGGCGGAGGGCGGCGAGCGCGTCATCCACCGGCACGTGCGCGTAGGGGGAGACGCCGGCATCCTGAACGATGCCGTCCCAGGCGTAGCGTGCCGAGTCGGTGCTCGTGTTGGGCGGCCCCGCCATCGCGGCGCCGCCGAGCGCCACCGAGCCGGCGAGGATGAGCACGACCGCCGCCTTCGCGGGCACCCTCCGCAGAGCGAACACCGCCGCGGCGAAGAGCAGCCACAGCCCGGCCGTGATCGCGATGAACGCCGGGTTCTTCGACTGGACGAAGCCGAACCCGATCACGGCCCACACGGTGAGACCCGTGAGGGCGGCGAGGAGCACGGCGGTGACTGCTGTGCGCATCGTCCAATCCTCCCGGGTACCGGGCTACGAACCAGTTCCAGACGGTATTCGGATCCGAATGGCCGTGAGGTTTGGTGAGGACACGATGCGACGGCTCCTGCTCGATGCGAGGCGCGTGCTGCAGGCGCCCGCACGGAACCCGCGGATGACCGTCGTGGTCGGCCGCCTGCTCGGCCTCGCCTTCCTCATCTGCTTCGGCACCGGCCTCTACAGCCACTTCCTGCAGGACCCGCTGCCGTGGATGCACTTCCCCGTGCACCCCGCCAACCTCTACCAGCTCACCCAGGGCATCCACATCACGGCCGGGATCGCCTGCTTCCCGCTGCTGCTCGGCAAGCTCTACACGGTGTTCCCGGAGCTGTTCCAGTACCCGCCGATCACCGGGTTCCTCAGCCTGCTCGAGCGCGCGTCGATCGCCCTGTTCGTCGCCTCCTCGATCGTGCAGATCGTGACCGGGCTGCTCAACACCTTCCAGGCCTACGCCTTCTTCCCGTTCCCGTTCCGGCAGACGCACTTCGCGCTCTCCTTCGTGATCATCGGCTCGCTCGCCATCCACATCGCCGTGAAGCTGCCGATCATCCGGCGCTACTGGACGCGCAAGGCCAGCTACGACGAGAACGGCGAGCTGGTGCTGCACCCCGAGGATGCCCGCCCCACGAAGCAGACGGTGGCCGCGAACCTCGCCACGGCCCCCGAGCCCGTCGGGCCGATCTCGCGCCGGGTGGACGGCGTCACCGGCCGCATCATGGACTGGATCGACTCAGCGCCGCCGCCCAGCGAGGCGCCGTCGCGGACCCCTGCGGAGCGGAAGGCGGCCCGCGTGAGCCGCCGCGGCTTCGTCGCCACGATCTCGGTCGCCACGGCCGCCGTGGTCACCTTCACCGCCGGGCAGTCCTTCGGATTCCTCGGGGCGGTCAACCTCTTCGCCCCGCGCAAGCAGGGCACCGGCCCCGCAGGGCTGCCGGTCAACCGCACGGCCCGCGCCGCGAAGGTCACCGCCGACCTGGTCGGCGCAGACTGGGCGCTCACGATCGCGCGCGGCAAGTCCGAGCGGTCGTTCAGCCGCGCCGAGCTGCTGGCCATGCCGCAGCACACGGTGGAGCTGCCGATCGCCTGCGTGGAGGGCTGGAGCCAGATGGCCAGCTGGCGGGGGGTGCGGCTGCGCGACCTGATGGGGCGGGTCGGCATCCATCCGGACGAGGACCTGCGCCTGACGAGCCTCGAGAAGTCGGGCGGCTACCGGGTCACCGAGATGGGCCGCGAGTTCGTGCAGGACCCGTCGACGCTTGTGGCGCGGGAGCTGAACGGAAAGGTGCTGGACCTCGACCACGGGTACCCGGCGCGCATGATCGCACCCGCCCGGCCGGGCGTGCTGCAGACCAAGTGGCTGTCGAAACTCGAGGTGATCTGATGAAGGCGACCCGCATCATCCTGGTGGCGTTCGGCGTGGCCCTGCTGCTGCTCGGCGCGATCGTGCTGTTCGGCACGGTGAACCCGAAGCGTTACCTCGGCCTCGCGTCGTGGTTCGTGCTCGCGCTGATCGTGCACGACGGCGTGATCTCGGCGGTCACGTTCGGGGTGGCGTTCGGCCTGCGAAAAGGCCAGCGGAAGCAGCGGATCCCCGGCCCGGTGATCGCCATCGTGGAGGGCGCGCTCGCCGTGATCTCGGTGTTCGCGATCATCGTGCTGCCGGAGATCCTCAAGCAGACGATCGGCACGAACAACCCGACGATCCTGCCGCTGGACTACGTGCGCAACCTGGCGCTGTTCTGGGCCGGGATCGTGGTGCTCGCGGCCCTGCTGATCGCCGGCTACTACGCGCTGGCGAGGCGGCAGAAGCCGCGGCCGTCGGTGACCCAGGCCTGAGCCATCCGCAGGCCGGCGGCCACGCCGTAGGCCTCCAGGGCGTCACGGCCGACCTCGGCCCACGGGAACTCGTCGCTGCGCTGGCCGTGCATGTCCACCAGCGTGCCGTTGTAGGCGCGGTCGCGCTCGGGGTCGGCGTGCACCTCGACGATCACGGAACCGTTCGGCGCGATGAGCTCGGCGCAGCGCGCGAGCAGGGCGAGCGGGTCGCCGCCGATGCCGATGTTGCCGTCGACGAGCAGCGCCGAGCCCCACTGGCCCTCGCGGGGAAGCGGGTCGAATACGCTGCGCTTGAGCACCATCAGGCCCGACTCACGGGCGATGTCGATCGCGGTCTGCGAGACGTCGATGCCGAGCGCGGCGAGGCCCTGGCCCATCGCTGCCTTGACCATGCGGCCCGGGCCGCAGCCGATGTCGAGCACGGGGCCGGTGGCGCCGGCGAGCAGGGCGAAGTCGGTGGCATCCGCGTCTTCGCTCCAGCGCGAGAGGTCCATCTCGAACGACGTCTTGTGCGCCTCGGAGTGCAGGTAGAGGGTGCGGTCGTCGCGCAGCAGGGCGCTGGCGTAGGGCTCGGCGCCGCCGGAGCCGAAGGTGGCGAGCGCGGTGCTCATCGCAGCATCCCGGCGAGCGTGCGGGCGAAGAGCGTGTGGGGGGCGGATGCCGCGACCTCGCGGGCATCGTCGATGGTGTCGACGTCCACGAGCTCGGGCAGCAGCCGCACGCGCAGGCCGGCGTCGAGCAGTCGGTCGAGCTGGATGGCGCCCGTGTGGTCGCGCGACATCGGCACGCCGCGGATGAGGTCGCCGCGCGGGTCGCGCAGGGCCAGCAGCCAGAACCCGCCGTCGTTGGCGAAGCCGAGCCAGGCATCCACGTCGTCCGGCCAGTCGGTCGTGACCGGGGCCAGCAGGTCGGCGGTGAGCTGCGGGGTGTCCATGCCGACGAGCACCGTCGGGCCGGTGCATCCGTCGAAGGCGGCGGCGAGTCGCTCGTCGAGGCCGCCGCCGACCTGGTCGACGACCTCGAAGTGATCGGATCCGGCCGGGGCGATGTCGCCATCGAACAGCAGCACGCGCCGCGAAGCGGGAACCGAGGATGCCACGGCCAGCGTGTCCGCCACGGCCGCCGCCGCGAGTTCCGCCGCCTGCTCCAGCGTCACCGCCGGGTGCAGGCGCGTCTTCACGCGGCCGGGGATCGTCTCCTTGGCGATGACGATGATCGTGGGGGCCGTGCGCTGCAGTGTCGTGGTGTGGGTCACGACAGTGATTCGGAGCCCTAGCGCCGCCGGTTGGTCAGCGCTTCGACTCCCGCAGCAGCCGCGACATGTCCTGCACCGCGCGCACCGTTCCGCGCAGGGTTCCGGTGACCTTCGAGCGGCCCACCCGCGGGGCGTACGGCAGGTCGATCTCGACCACCTTCAGGCCCGCGGATGCCGCGTTGAGCACCATCTCGAGCGGGTACCCGCTCCGCCTGTCGCGGAGGTCCAACGCGAGGAGCTGCTCGCGCCGGGCCGCCCGCATGGGCCCCAGGTCGTGCAGCGGAACGCCCGTGGCGCGGCGCATCATGCCCGCGAGTGCGCGGTTCGCGATCCGGGCGTGCAGCGGCCAGGCGCCCCGCGTCGTGGGCCGGCGGCGGCCGAGCGCCACGTCGGCCTCGCCTGCCTCGACCAGGGCGACGAGCTTCGGCAGGTCGGCCGGGTCCATCGACGCGTCGGCGTCGCAGAAGGTGACGATCGGGGC
>JAODAU010000073.1 GCA_025463615.1 Microbacteriaceae bacterium
CACGTGCTCGCGACGCTCGAGCGCACCCACGACCCGGAGCGCAATCCGCTCGTCGTCGAGTGGGCGCGCGAGGCCGGCCTGCAGGTGAGCCTCGACCTCATCTACGGCACGCCGGGGGAGTCGCTCGACGACTGGCGTGCATCGCTCGAGCAGGCCCTGGCACAGCGCCCCGACCACATCTCGGCGTACGCGCTCATCGTCGAGCAGGGCACCAGGCTGGCGCGCCAGATCTCCCGCGGCGAGGTCGCCCAGCCCGACGACGACCTGCAGGCCGACATGTACGAGCTGGCCGGGCGGATGCTCGGGGCCGAGGAGTTCGCCTGGTACGAGGTGAGCAACTGGAGCCGCAGCGAGGAGCACGCCTCCCGCCACAACCTCGCCTACTGGCAGGGCCACGACTGGTGGGGCGTCGGCCCGGGCGCGCACAGCCACGTTGGCGGGGTGCGCTGGTGGAACGTGAAGCACCCGGCGGCCTACGCCGAGAGGATGCTCTCCGGGGTGTCACCGGCGGCGGGTCGCGAGACGCTCGACCCCGAGACGCGGAGGGTGGAGCGGGTGCTGCTGCGCACGCGGATCCGCGAGGGGCTCGACGTGCGGGAGCTCACGGCATCCGGCCGCACGGCGATCGCAGGCCTGATCGCCGAGGGGCTCGTCGAGCCGGCCCCGGCCTTCGCGGGCCGCGTCGTGCTCACCCTGCGCGGTCGGTTGCTCGCCGACCTCGTGGTGCGTCGGCTGCTCGACGAGTAGTTCAGCGGATGAAGGGCAGGCTCAGCACGTAGGGGGCCGGTTCCCCGCGGTGCGCTGCGATCGCGCAGACGATGCTGAGCACGACGCTCGCGACGGCGACGGTCGGCACGATGAAGTATCCGATCACCAGCCACAGCGACGCGAACCCCACGATGTAGGCCGCCAGGACGGTGAGCTGAAAGTTCAGGGCGGCCCGCACCTGCTCGCGCAGCCAGCCGTCGCGCCCCGGGAACAGCACGAAGACGACCAGGGCGGGAAGAAAGAGGAACAGGATTCCGCCGACGTGCACGAGCGCTGCAACGGCGCGCGCCTCGGTCACGGTGAGCGTTCGAGGTGCAGTGTCCATGGCCCCATTAAAGCAAGAAGCCCGGACCACTCCGGCCCGGGCTCCCGCGAAGGGTGCTACTTGATCCAGCGGATGTTGACCGGGTAGCGGTAGAGCTCGCCGGTGTTGTTCTTGATCCCACCGATGATCGAGAAGATCAGGTTGAGGATGAGCACGGCCAGGTACACGAGGAAGAGCAGGATGCCGAGGATGACCCCGACGATCGGGATGAGCCCGAAGATCGCCGAGAGGATCCAGTCGGCGATGACGATGCCGGTGACGTTGATCGTCCAGTTCAGGTTCTCTTTGCTCTGCGTCTTGATCATCGTTCCGCGGTTGCCGAACGCGAAGTAGAAGATGAGGGCCGGGATGAGCGGGATGATGTTCAGGAACGTGGCAAGAGTCGAGTACTGCTTGTCCTCGGCTTCGGTGAATGGTGCAACCGGCTGCGGCGCGGGAGTCGGTTCGGTCATTGTCGTGTGCCTTTCACATATACGAGTCCGCCGACGATTCGGGGGCGGAGGCGGTGCGCGCTCTCGCTCTCACCCCCGGATGGGAGGCACGGCGCAAGCACGTGCATAAGGTACTGCCTTTCTCCGCGCGAGGGCAATGGGTGGGACGGCCTGTCTGCGGGTACAATTGGCAGTCAGGGACGTGGAGTGCTAAGCCTCGTCGAAGAATTCTGAGGGCGGTGGTTCATGGTCTCCGAGCGGAGTCTCGAGGTGCTGCGCGTGATCGTGCAGGACTACGTGGCGTCACGTGAGCCCGTCGGGTCGAAGTCGATCGTCGACAGGCACTCGTTCGGGGTGTCCGCGGCCACGATCCGCAACGACATGGCCCTGCTCGAGGAGGAGGAGCTGATCGCGGCTCCACACACCTCCTCCGGCCGCATCCCCACCGACAAGGGCTACCGCGTCTTCGTGAACCAGCTCGCCGACCTGCGCCCGCTCAGCGCCGCCCAGCGCACGGCGATCGAGACCTTCCTGGGCGAGTCGGCCGACCTCGACGAGGTGCTCGGCCGCACCGTGCGGATGCTGTCGCAGCTCACCCACCAGGTCGCGCTCGTGCAGTATCCGTCGCTCACGCGCTCCCGCATCCGCCACATCGAGTTGGTGCGGCTCACGCCCAGCCGCATGATGACCGTGCTCATCACCGACACCGGCCGCGTCGAGCAGCGCCTCATCGACGTCGGCCCCGGCCTCGACGACGAGTTCCTCGCCGAGCTCCGCACCAAGCTCAACTCCACGCTCGGCGGCCTCGGGCTCGCGGATGCCGCGGACCAGCTCGCCGCGCTGCCCTCCCGCTTCGCGCCCGAGCGTGCCACCGCGGTGCAGCAGGTCGCGACGGCGCTCATCGACCAGGTGCTGGCCAACCGGCAGGAGCGCCTGCTCATGGCGGGCACCGCCAACCTGGTGCGCACCGAGGAGGACTTCTCGGGCAGCATCTACCCGGTGCTCGAGGCGATCGAGGAGCAGGTGACGCTGCTGCGCCTCTTCGGCGAGATGGAGCCGGAGCAGAACGGCTTCTCCGTGAGCATCGGGCGGGAGAACGCATCCTTCGGCCTGGGGGAGACCTCGGTGCTCACGACCGGCTACTCGGCGACCGGCGGCGAGCTCTCGCGGCTCGGCGTGATCGGCCCGACCCGTATGGACTATTCGACCAACATCGCGGCGGTTCGCGCCGTCGCCCGCTATCTCTCTCGCCTCCTCGGCGAAGACTAAGGACCCTGAATTGGCTGCAGACCACTACGAAGTACTCGGCGTCGACCGCACGGCGTCGACCGACGAGATCAAGAAGGCGTACCGCCGGCTCGCGCGCGAGCTGCACCCGGACGTGAACCCGGGGGCCGACGCCTCCGAGCGGTTCAAGCTGGTGACGCACGCCTACGACGTGCTCTCCGACCCGCAGCAGCGCGAGCAGTACGACCTCGGCCCCACGGCCGGCTTCGGCGGCGGTGGCCAGAACTTCGGCGGCTTCGGCGACATATTCGAGACCTTCTTCGGCGGCGGGCAGCAGACCCGCGGCCCCCGTTCGCGCCGCGAGCGCGGCCAGGATGCGCTGGTGCGCGTCGAGGTGGACCTGGACGAGATCATCTTCGGCACCAAGCGCGACATCGAGGTGGACACCGCGGTGCTCTGCGAGACCTGCAACGGCTCCTGCTGCGCGCCGGGCACCCAGCCGGTCACCTGCGACATCTGCCACGGCTCCGGCCAGATCCAGCGCACCGTGCGCAGCCTCCTCGGCAACGTCATGACGTCGAGCCCCTGCGGCACCTGCCGCGGCTACGGCACCGTCATCCCCAACCCGTGCCCCACCTGCCAGGGCCAGGGCCGCGTGCGCGCCCGCCGCACCATCCCGGTGGACATCCCCGCCGGCGTCGACACGGGCCTGCGCCTTCAGCTTCCCGGCCAGGGCGAGGTCGGCCCGGCCGGCGGCCAGGCCGGCGACCTCTACCTCGAGATCAAGGTCAAGCACCACGACGTCTTCAGCCGCAACGGCGACGACCTGCTCGCCACCCTCGAGGTGCAGATGACGGATGCCATCCTCGGCACCCGGGCCAAGCTCAAGACGCTCGACGGCGAGGTCTCGTTCGACGTGCGCCCCGGCACCCAGAGCGCCGAGGTGGTGACGATCAAGGAGCGCGGGGTGACCCGCCTGCGCGGCAGCGGCCGCGGTGACCTCAAGATCGGCATCCAGGTCACCACGCCGTCGAAGCTCAGCGCCAAGGAGAAGGAACTCATCGAGCAGTTCGCGAACGGCCGCAAGGCCGCGCCGCCCGTGCTCACGCACTTCCAGCAGGGGCTGTTCCAGAAGCTCCGCGACCGCTTCCTCAGCCTGTAGCGCGTGGCCCACTTCTACCTCAGCGAGGAGCTCGAGCCTGTTCCGGTCGGCTCCACCGTAGTTGTCGGCGGCAGCGAGGGGCGCCACGCGGTGACGGTGAGCCGGGTGAAGCCCGGCGAGCGGATCTCGGTCGGCAACGGCTCGGGGTTCGTCGCGGCGGGCGAGATCACGGCGGCCGCGGCATCCGAGTTCTCGATGGTCGTCGACGAGGTCTCCGAGCGGCCGCCCGCCAGCCCGGCCGTCTGGCTGGCGCAGGCGCTGGCGAAGGGCGACCGCGACGAGTACGCGGTGCAGCAGGCGACCGAGCTCGGCGTCGACGGGGTCATCCCGTGGGCGGCGCAGCGCTCGATCGTCAAGTGGGAGGGCCCGAAGGTGCGCAAGGGCCACGACCGCTGGGAGGCGATCGTGCGCGAGGCGACCAAGCAGTCGGTGCGCCCGTGGATCCCCGAGGTGGGGGAGCTCGTGACGACGCCGCAGCTCGCGGCGCTCGCGGGAGCTGCGCGGATGCTGGTGCTCGAACCCACCGCGAAGACGACGCTGGCATCGCTGGCCCCCGACGACCGGGACGTGGTGCTCGTGGTGGGCCCGGAGGGCGGGATCGCGCCATCCGAACTGTCCCGGCTCACGGCGGCGGGCGCGGAGCTGGTGCGTCTCGGCGACACCGTGCTGCGCACGTCGACCGCGGGACCGGCCGCGCTGGCGGTGCTGTCAGCGAAACTCGGGCGCTGGTAGAGGGCCGCCGGGTAGCCTAGAGGCATGGCAGAACCCTCGATCTTCACGCGCATCGTCGACCGTGAGATCCCCGCCGACATCGTCTTCGAGAACGAGCGGGTGATCGCGTTCAGCGACATCGCGCCCAAGGCGCCCGTGCA
>JAODAU010000093.1 GCA_025463615.1 Microbacteriaceae bacterium
CTCGTCTTCCGCTCGTCCCGTCGCGACCTCACGAAGGGCTGATCATGACCGCGATCAACACCAAGGCCGGCGTGAACCGTCGGGCGCCGCGACCCGCCGGTGCCCGCGCCAGGCGCCTCACCGGCAGCGCGATCATCAAGATCGTCATCGCCGTGCTGCTCATCGTGGAGCTCTACCCGATGCTGTGGCTGCTGCTCAACTCGCTCAAGACCAAGGAGGAGATCGTCAATGCTCCGCTCTGGTCGCTGCCGCAGAGCCTCCAGTTCGGCAACTACGCCGAGGCGTTCACGACGGGCAGCCTGGGCCGCAACGCCATCAACAGCCTCATCGTCACGATCCCGTCGCTGGCGCTCATCATCTTCCTCGGCGCCGCCGCCGGCTTCGCGCTGGAGGTGATGATCTGGAAGGGGCGCAACGCGGTGCTCTTCTTCGTGGTCGCCGGCATGATGGTGCCGCTGCAGATGGTGCTGCTGCCGCTCTTCACGATCTACTTCAAGACCGGGATCGCGAACAGCTACCTGCCGCTGATCATCACCTACGTGGGGCATGGGCTGCCGCTCACGGTGTTCCTGTTCGCCACCTACTTCCGCGCGATACCGCGGGAGATCTTCGAGGCATCCACCCTCGATGGCGGCGGCGCGTTCCGCGCCTTCTTCTCCGTGGGCCTGCCGATGGTGCGCAACGGCATCTTCACGGTCGCCCTGCTGCAGTTCTTCTCGGTGTGGAACGACCTGCTCATCGCGCTGACCTTCAACATCGACTCGAAGCTCTCGACGATCCAGGTGGGGCTGCTGCACTTCAGCGACGAATACGGGTCGGTCAACTACGGCCCGCTGTTCGCCGCGATCAGCATGCTCGTGTTCAGCACGCTGGCGGTGTACCTCGCGATCAACCAGCAGGTCATGAAGGGCCTGACGGCGGGATCGGTCAAGGGGTGATACTCGACGCCCACACCCACGTGTGGCCGCGCTGGCCATACCGGCCCGACGTGCCGGACTCCGACTCGCGCGGTCGCGCCGAGAACCTGCTGCTCGAGATGGACCGGGCCGGGGTGGATGCCGCGTTCATCGTGAACGCGCGCATCGAGAACGCCGCGGACAACAACGGGTACGGCGCGGAGGTCGCGGCGGAGCATCCGGGCCGGCTGCTGCAGGTGGCCGACATCGACAGCCGGTTCGGCCCCGACTACCACCGCCCGGGCGCGGCGGATCGGCTGCGCGCGCTGGTCGACGAGCTGCACCCTGTCGGCATCTCGCACTACCTCGAGCCGGCGAACGACGGCTGGCTGCTCTCGCACGAGGGCACCGAGTTCCTGCGGGTCGCCGACGAGGCCGGCCTCGTGATCACCCTCGCCGCGCCGCCCGCCTGGTACGACGACCTGCGGGTCGTCGCGCGGCGGTTCCCCGGCCTGGCGCTCATCGCGAACCACCTCGCGGTCGTGGGGCTGCACCCCGACGGCATCGACGAGGGCCTGCGGCTCGTGCTCGATCACGAGGAGCTGCCCAACCTGCTGGTGAAGGTGTCGGGCTACTACTACGGCAACGACCGGCCGTGGGACTACCCGTACCTCGACCGGCTGCCGATCGTTCGCGCGTTCTACGAGTCGTGGGGTCCGGGTCGCATGGTCTGGGCATCCGACTGGCCGTCCCTGCTGCCGCACCACAGCTACACGCAGGCGGTGCACCTGCTGGGCGACCACGCCGACTTCCTCGCCGAGGGCGACCTCGAGCGCATCATGGGCGGCACGTTGGGCGCGCTGCTGGCCGAGAGGGGCGTGCTCGTATGAGTGACGCGACGAAGCCGCGGGTGGGCATCATCATCACCGCGGCGGGGCGGGAACGGTACTTCTTCCCCGAGGACGTGGCGCGGCTCGAGCGGGTGGCGGATGTCGCCTGGCTCCACCCCGACGGCCCCGACCGCGTCTTCGGGCCGCCCGCCGACGACCCGGAGCTCGCCGCGCGCACGAAGGAGTTCGTCGCCGACCTCGACGCCCTGGTCGTGAGCTACGGCTCGGTGCGCATCACCGACGAGATCATGGCGGCGGCGCCGCGGCTCAGGATGATCGGCGACACCCACGGGGACCGCTTCGCCGCACGCATCGACGTCGCGGCCGCCGAGCGGCGCGGGATCGTCGTCTCCGACACGACCAACGGATCCTCCGACCCGGTCGCGGAGTGGGCCCTCGCGCTCACGATGATCGGGCTGCGCAACGCCGGCGCGCTGTTCCGTCGCCTCATCGAGGGCGAGCTGCTCTGGCCGGATCGCACCGTGTTCCTCGACGACCCGGGCTACCTCAACGGCGAGCTGACGGGCAAGACGGTCGGTCTCATCGCGGTGGGAAACATCGGTCGGCGGCTGCTCGAACTGCTGGCCCCGTTCCACGTGACGGTGCTCGCGGTCGACCCGGGCGCGCCCGACGTGCTCGCCAACATCTACGACCTCGAGCTCACCAGCCTCGACGAGGTGTTGACCCGATCCGACGTCGTCATCAGCCTGGTGCCGCTGACCGCGGCGACCACCGGCCTCATCGGCGCCCGCGAGGTCGGGCTGCTGAAGCCCGGCGCGGTGTTCGTCAACGTCTCGCGCGGCCCGGTCGTGGACACCGGGGCGCTCGTCGCGCGCCTCGAGACCGGCGACATCATCGCCTGCCTCGACGTGGTCGACCCCGAGCCGCTCGCCGTCGACTCGCCCCTCCGGCGCATGCCGAACGTCTTCCTCACCCCGCACATCGCCGGCGTGACGGATGCAGCAGAGCCTCGTTTCTTCCGCTACATGGTGGACGAGGTCGCACGCGTGCTCGCCGGGAGCCGACCACGGTTCCGGCTGGTGCCACGCGAAGCCGAACAGATCTGAATCAGGAGCTAGACAATGGGCGTTCTCGCCGGCATCCAAATCGGTGCAATCTCTTTCGTCGATGAGGGCGTCGACACCGTGCTCGACCTGCTCTCCGAGCGGGCGGGCGTGAACGCGCTCTTCATCGGCACCCAGGCCTTCGACCGCGGGCTCGCGGGTCGGCAGGTCTCGCGCAAGCCGCATCCGGGCCATGGCGGGGACCACCTCGCCGACGTGCACCTCGGAGGCTCGTTCGTCACCCAGCACGAGGAGTACTACCGCGGCTCCCTGCTCGGCCCGCACCGGGCCGCGGATGCCGAGGTCGCCGGGTTCGACGCGCTCGGCGACGTGATCCCCGCCGCCCGTGAGCGCGACATGAAGGTGTTCTCGTTCCTGCTCGAGAACAATCACCAGGGGCTCGGCAACGTGATCCCCGGCTGGTCGAACGTGCTCCAGGTGGACAGCTGGGGCCGGGCCGACCCCTACGCCTGCCTGCGCAATCCCGACTACCTCGCCTGGTGGCGGGGCCTCGTCGAAGACCAGGTGCGCAGCTACGATCTCGACGGCATCATGATCGGCGGGGAGCGCAACGGCCCGCTCGACAACGTGCTCTCCGAGGGCGGCTTCGCCCGCGACGGCGGCTCCTACTGCTTCTGCCGGTTCTGCATCAGCGCGGCCACCGAGCAGGGCATCGACGTGCGGCGGGCACGTGAAGGATTCCTCGCGCTCGACGCCCTGGTCACCGGCGACGACTCCGGCGAGTTCGAGAGCTCGTTCATCCGCTACATGCGCCTGCTCAACACCTACCCCGAGATCGTGCAGTGGGACCAGTTCTGGCACGAGGGCTACTTCGCCTGGCAGGCCGGGCTCTACGGCACGATCAAATACCTCGCGCCGAAGGTGCAGGTCGGCTGGCACGTCTGGCACCACAACTCGTTCTCGCCCTGGTACCGCGCGCAGATGGACTTCGCCCGCATCGGCACGTTCTCGGACTTCGTGAAGCCCGTGCTCTACAAGGATGCCGCCGGCTATCGCCTGCACCACTACGTGTCGACGCTGGTGCAGCGGGTGTTCCGCGGCATGAACCCGCAGACCGTGTTCGACCTCATCCGCGGCTCTCTCGGCTACGAGGAGGACGTGAAGTTCGACGACCTGCCGCAGCTCGGGCTGTCGGCGGACTACGTGCGGCGGGAGACGGCCCGCGCCCGCGGCATCCTCGACCCGCGGGTCGCCGTCTACCCCGGCCTGGACGTCAACATCCCGGCCGGCGAGGGCTCGCGCTACAGCGGGCCGGATGACGTGCGCGCGTCGGTCGCCGCCGCCCTCGACGGCGGTGCGGACGGCTTCGTGCTCTCGCGCAAGTACTCCGAGATGACGTTCGAGAACCTGGATGCCGCCGGGGCCGAGCTCGAGGCGAGGGGCCTGAAGAAGTGACCGGCGTCGACACAGCGGCACGCGAGACGGTCGGCGCGCTCGACGTCGATTCGCGCCTGCGCGACTTCATCGAGCGCGAGCTGCTCGCCCCCGCCGGCCTCGACGCTGCGCGGTTCTGGGAGGGCCTCGAACTGCTCGTCGACGACGTGATGCCGCGCAACCGCGAGCTGCTCGCCGAGCGCGACCACCTGCAGGGGCTCATCGACGACTGGCACCGGGCCGGCCCGGGGCCGATCGCCGACCCCGCCGCCTATCGCGCCTTCCTCGAGCGGATCGGGTACCTCGTGCCCGCGCCGGGCGCGGTCACGGTGACGACGGACGGCGTCGATCCCGAGATCGCCACGCTCGCCGGCCCGCAGCTCGTTGTCCCGGTGACCAACGCGCGCTACGCGCTCAACGCGGTGAACGCGCGCTGGTGATCGCTGTACGACGCGCTCTACGGCACCGACGTCATCCCCGGCACCGCCCGCCCCGGCGGCTACGACAGCGAGCGGGGCGCGCTGGTCGTCGCCTACGCGCGCCGGCTGCTCGACGAGTTCTTCCCGCTCGCGAGCGGCAGCCACGCGGATGCCGCGGCCTACGCCATCGCGCGCGGCGCCCTGCGCGTCGAGCTCGCCTCGGGCACCTCCACCACCCTCGCCGACGCCGAGCAGCTGCGCGGCCACGCCGGCGACGCGGACGCCCCGACCGCGATCCTGCTGCGTCGCCACGGGCTGCACGCCGAGCTGCGCTTCGACCGCGACAGCGTGGTGGGCTCCGCCGACCCGGCCGGCATCAGCGACGTGGTGCTCGAGTCGGCGCTCTCGACGATCGTCGACTTCGAGGACTCCATCTCGGCCGTCGACGTGGCAGACAAGCTGGTCGCGTACCGCAACTGGCTGGGCCTCAACGACGGCACGCTCAGCGACACGTTCACGAAGAACGGGCGCTCGCTGACGCGCACGCTCGCGGACGACCGTTCGTACCTCGCGGTCGACGGGGGCGACCTGCGGCTGTCCGGCCGCGCGCTCATGCTGGTGCGCAACGTCGGCCACCTCATGACAACCGACGCCGTGCGCGACCGCAACGGCGACGAGATCGGGGAGGGGCTGCTCGACGCGGTCGTGACCGTGCTCGCCGCGCTGCCCGGCATCCGCGCGGAGAACCCGCTGCGCAACGGCACCGCGGGATCGATCTACATCGTCAAGCCGAAGATGCACGGGCCGGCGGAGGTGCGGCTCGCGGTCGACATCTTCGCGCGCGTCGAGGAGCTCGTCGGACTGCCCGCGCGAACGATCAAGCTCGGCCTGATGGACGAGGAGCGCCGCACCTCGGTTAACCTCGCGGCGTGCATCGCCGCTGCATCCGACCGCCTGTTCTTCATCAACACCGGGTTCCTCGACCGATCGGGCGACGAGATCCACACCTCGTTCGAGGCCGGCCCGATGGTGCGCAAGCAGGACATGAAGAGCCAGCCCTGGATCGCCGCCTACGAGACCCAGAACGTGGACATCGGTCTCGCCGCGGGCCTCCCCGGCCACGCCCAGATCGGCAAGGGCATGTGGGCGATGACCGAGCTCATGGCCGACATGCTCGAGCAGAAGATCGGGCATCCGCGGGCCGGGGCCTCGACCGCCTGGGTGCCGTCGCCGACCGCGGCGACGCTGCACGCCATCCACTACCACCGGGTGGATGTCGCCGCCCGGCAGCGCGAGCTCGCCGGCGCCCCGCGCAGCACACTCGACGAGCTGCTCACCCTGCCCCTGGGCGACCCCGCCTCGTGGGCCGACGAGGACCGGCAGCAGGAGCTCGACAACAACGTGCAGTCCCTGCTCGGCTACGTCGTGCGCTGGGTGGAGCTCGGGATCGGCTGTTCGAAGGTGCCGGACATCCACGACGTGGCCCTGATGGAGGACCGCGCCACACTGCGCATCTCGAGCCAGCACCTGGCCAACTGGCTGCGGCACGGGGTGGTGACGCCCGAGCAGGTGCGCGCCAGCCTCGAGCGCATGGCCGCGGTCGTCGACGCGCAGAACCTGGGGGAGCCCGGCTACCGGCCGATGGCTGCCGACCTCGACGCCAGCGTGGGGTTCCAGTCCGCGGTGGAGCTCGTCTTCGAGGGCGCCCGCCAGCCCAACGGCTACACGGAGCCGATCCTCCACCGGCGGCGACGCGAAGCGAAACAGAAACAGGGAGAACAATCGTGACAGAACCACGCACCGGCCGACTCGCCGGCAGACGGGCCATCGTGACCGGGGCTGCGGGCGCGCTCGGCCGCGTCATCGCCGAGACCCTCGCCAGTGAGGGGGCGGATGTCGCCGGCCTCGACCTCAACGGCCCCGGCCTGGAGGACACGGCGGCCCTCGTGCGGGCGAAGGGTGTGCGTGCGCTCTCGGCGACCGCCGACCTCACCGACTTCGCCGCCGTGCAGGACGCGGTGGCCGGCATCGTCGCGGAGTGGGGCGGCGTCGACATCCTGCTCAACGGCGCCGGGGGAGGGGCCGTGAGCTTCTTCCACGAGATGACGCCGGAGACGTGGCAGATCCAGCTCGACCGCAACCTCACCTCGGTGTTCAACGTGACCCGCGCGGTGCTGCCCTCGATGATCGACCAGCACTTCGGGCGCATCATCAGCATCGCCTCGATCGCCGCCGTCTCCGGCGGGCGCCTGGTGCGCGGGGCGACCGCCTACGCGGCGGCGAAGGCCGGCGTGGTCGGGCTGACCAAGTCGCTCGCCATCGAGGTCGCCGAGCAGGGCATCACGGTCAACGCCCTGGCACCCGGTGCCCAGGCCACGCCGGGCCGCGACAACGACACGCCGGAGCGCCGCGAGGCGCTGCTCGACCAGATCCCCACACGACTGCTGGGGGAGCCGGAGCACCTCGCGCAGACCGTCGTGTTCCTGGCCGCGCCCGAGGCCGTGAACATCACGGGCGTCATCCTGGCGCTCGACGGTGGACACTCGATCTAGGGAGACGACCATGACGAAACGCCTCGACAAGGGCAAGCACTGGTTCAACGAGGTCTACGGCGAGGGCAAGGCCGACGGGCTTGTCGAGATGCAGACCGGGCTGGGGCAGGACCTGGCGCGCTTCGGCATCGAGTTCAACTTCGGCGACATCTACTCGCGGCCGGGGCTCACGCTGGCCCAGCGCGAGCTCCTGTCGCTGGCGTCGCTGGTCACGATCGGCGGCCTGGAGCCGCAGCTGCGCGGGCACACCCGCGGAGCGATCCGGGTGGGATGCACGCCCACCGAGATCCTCGAGACCGTCATCCACACCGTGCAGTACTGCGGTTTCCCCAAGGCGCTGAACGCGATGCGGGTGATCACCGACCAGCTGCAGGAACTCGGCCTGGAGATCCCGCCGGCGCTCGGCCCCGACCCGGACTAGGCGTGGGCGCTCGTGCGCAGGCGGTAGAGGCCGGCTGAGGCGGTGACGTAGAGGTCGTGGCCGTCGACGCCGCCGAAGCAGAGGTTGGAGACGCGCTCGGGGAACGGGACGGTCTGCAGCAGCTCGCCCTCGGGCGAGTAGACGGCGATCGCCGCTCCCGATGACGTCCAGAGCCGCCCCTCCGAGTCGACCCGGAAGCCGTCGGCGATCCCCTCCGGAGTCACGAAGAGCCTGCCCTCGCCCGTCGCCACGTCGTAGACGCGCACCTGGGGCTGCACCGCCTTGTCCCAGAACCAGCCCGTGTCGGCCACGTAGAGCAGCGACCCGTCGGGCGAGAACGCGAGCCCGTTGGGGTGCACCATGTCGGTGATGACGGGCTCGGCGACGCCGTCCGCGTAGCGGAAGACGAAGCATCCGTCGTAGTCCTGGGTGCCCGGATGCCCCTCCCGCCCGCTCCCATGCAGGCCGTAGGGCGGGTCGGTGAACCAGATCGCGCCGTCCGACGCGACGACCACGTCGTTCGGGGAGTTGAACCGGCCGCCGCTCCAGCGCGAGACGACGGTCTCGAGCACCCCGTCATCCTCGCGCTCGATCGCCCGTCGACCGTGGCTGCACTGCACCACGCGGCCCTCGAGGTCGAGGGTGCGGCCGTTCGCGAACTCCGCGTGCTCGCGGTGCACACGCGCCTGCGCGGTGACCGCGTCCCAGGCCATCACCCTGTCGTTCGGGATGTCGCTGAACAGCACCGTTTGCGTGGGCGCGAGCCACACCGGCCCCTCGGCCCAGGCGGCGCCGGTCCAGAGGAGCTCGGGCGCGCCCTCGACCAGGCTCACCGTGCGGCCCCGAGCCGGTCGAGCGTGCGGAGGGTCGCCAGTCCCGGGGCGAGCCGACCCGCCGAGGTGGATGTGTCGGCGCCCCTGCCCACCTTCACCCCGACGTAGAGCGGGTCCGCGCCGGCGATCGCGTCCAGCGCGCGCTCGAGGGCCACCTCGGTCAGGAGCGACTCCGGTTCGACGGTGTCCACGGCGAGATGCACGTCCTGCCACGGCGTGCTCCGCGGGGTGGCGAGCGGCGAGGCGCCGGACACCATGAAGCCGGCGAGCGCGTCGACCGCGAGCAGCCGGCGGAGATGCTCCTGCGGGCCGTCGGCGGACTCCGTCTCGATCGCGGAGCGACCCCAGTTGATCGTGTGCGCGATCGGTCGCCCGGAGCGCTCGGAGGCGAGCCCGGCGGCGGCGACCTCGGCATCCAGCGGGAGCCAGCCCTTCTGCGGCGGGTGCCGGTCGACCAGGGCGTCGGCGTGCTCGACGACGAGCTGGGCCGGCCCCCAGTCCCAGCCGGCGATCTCGGCCAGCGAGTCGGCGAACCGCACGACGGACGACGCGCCGACGCCGGCCACGGGGGCGGAGTGCAGCTCGACGGCGAGCACGGAGGCGTCCCCGAGTGCATCCCGCAGGGCGGTGACGTTGCCGTGCAGTTGCCGGACGTGCTCGACGGCGGCTTCGCGACCGTCGTCGCTCGTCGACGCCAGGCCGTACCGCGGGTCGCGCCCGACCGCGGCGATGGTGCCCGGGATGTTCGTGATGACGTTCTGCCACCCCGGCCGCAGCAGCCCGGCGAGGCGCGCGGGGCCGGCGGGATGGAGCCCCGCGTTGAAGCTCAGCTCGAGGCCGCGGATGAGCGGCTCGTCGCGCAGCAGCCCGTACCACTCGCCCTCGAGGGCGGTGTCGGCGGCAAGATCGGGAGCGGCGGCGTTGTAGGCCGCGTAGAGGTACAGGCTCAGCTCGCGATCGACCCGGCGAGTCGCAGCCCTGCGGTGTTCATGTGGACGGCCATGGCGGATGCCGCGGCATCCGGGTCCCGCGTGGCGATCGCGGCGTACACCGCGGCGTGCTCGTCGATCGCGAGGAGCGCCTGGTCGCGATCCTGCACGGCCCGGTCGACCCAGACCCGGAGCAGCGAGCGGATGCTCTGCAGCAGGTCGAGCAGCACGCTGTTGTCGATGGCCCGCGCGAGCTCCAGGTGGAACTGGAGGTCGGCCTCGACGAACGCCTTGAGGTTGTCGACGTTGGCGCGCATCTCCTCGACCCGGCGCCCGAGCCCCTCGAGCGCTTCGTCGGAGATGCGGGTGGCGGCCAGGCGGGCGGCGTAGATCTCGAGCGCGCCGCGCACGTCCACGAGCTCGAGCGTGTCGGGCGCGCCGAGCATGAGTCCCCAGCTGAGCGTCTGGGGGAGCAGCTCGCTCGCGCTGCCACGCAGGTAGGTGCCGGAGCCGGGGCGCACATCCACGATGCCGAGGATCTCGAGCGCGGCGAGCGCGCCGCGGATCGCCGACCGGCCGACGCCGAGGGTGGTCACGAGCTGTCGCTCGGGGGGCAGGCGGGTGCCCGGCTTGATGTCGCCGCTCGTGAAGATCTCGAGCAGGCGCTTCGCTACGGCGGAGACGGTCGTGCTGCTCTCGAGGCTGCCGATGGATGCCGCGATCTCCGCAGACGAGTCGTTGGGGTACGCGGGCATGCGTTCACTGTAATGCCCGCAAAGTCAGATTGGCCAGTATTGGTCAACCACTTTCTGAAAGGCCGGAAGTGTGCATATGATTGGTCAACCGGTTGATGGGAAAGACTCCCGTTGGCCACGGAATTTCTAAGGGAGTCAGCGTGGACACCACCGGGAGCAAGGGATGACCCGGCTCTTCAACGACCCTGCCGCCTTCGTCGACGAGATGATCGAGGGCTTCGTCGCCGCCAACTCGTCGCGGGTTCGGCGGGTGCCGGGCGGCGTCATCCGCAGCACCGTGTCGCGGCCCGGATCGGTGGCCGTCGTGATCGGCGGCGGATCCGGCCACTACCCGGCCTTCGGCGGTCTCGTCGGGCAGGGCCTCGCCACCGGCGCCGCCATGGGCAACCTGTTCGCGTCGCCGTCGGCACAGCAGGTGCACTCGGTCGCGACCGCGGCGGACCTCGGCGGCGGACTGCTGTTCACCTACGGCAACTACGCGGGCGACCACCTCAACTTCAGCATCGCCCAGGACCACCTCCGCGCTGAGGGGCTCGACGTGCGCACGGTGGTCGTCACCGACGACATCGCCAGCGCGCGGCCCGACGAGAAGGGCAAGCGTCGCGGCATCGCGGGCGGCCTGGCCGTGTTCAAGACGGCGTCGGCCGCCTCGGAGGCGGGCTACCCGCTCGACGAGGTCGAGCGCGTCGCGACCCTGGCCAACGAGCGCACCCGATCCATCGGCGTCGCCTTCACCGGCTGCACCCTGCCGGGCGCGGATGCCCCGCTGTTCACCGTGCCCGAAGGGCGCATGGGCGTGGGCATCGGCATCCATGGCGAGCCCGGGATCGACGAGACCGACCTGCTCAGCGCGGACGGGCTGGCCGAACTGCTGGTCGGGCGGCTGCTGGCCGAGCTCCCCGAGGGCGTGTCGAGCCCCAAGGGGCAGCGCGTCGTCGTGCTGCTCAACGGTCTCGGCTCGGTCAAGTACGAGGAGATGTTCGTCGTCTACCGCCGGGTGGCCGCGCTGCTCGACGCGGAGGGCATCACGATCGTCGAGCCCGAGGTGGGCGAGCTCGTCACGAGCTTCGACATGGCCGGCCTCTCGCTCACGCTGTTCTGGCTCGACGACGAGCTCGAGAGGCTCTGGCGCGCGCCGGCCGACACCCCCGCCTACCGCAAGGGCTCGGTCGTCGCGGCGGAGCAGTCGGAGATCGTGGATGTCGCGGCGGCCGTCACCGAGATCGCCGAGGGCAGCCCCGCCTCCCGCCGGGTCGCCGTCACAGTGCTCAGAGCGCTGGACGCGACCGCAGACGTACTCGCCACCCACGTCGACGAGCTCGGGCGCATGGACGCGATCGCGGGCGACGGGGACCACGGGATCGGAATGCAGCGGGGCTCATCCGCGGCGGTCGCCGCCGCCACGAGCGCCGCCGAGGCC
>JAODAU010000139.1 GCA_025463615.1 Microbacteriaceae bacterium
CGAGTGGCTGATGACGCCGCAGACCGTGAACGCGTACTACAACCCGCGGATGAACGAGATCGTCTTCCCGGCCGCGATCCTGCACCCGCCGTTCTTCGACCTGGACGCCGACGACGCGGTCAACTACGGTGCGATCGGCGCGGTGATCGGGCACGAGATCGGCCACGGCTTCGACGACCAGGGCTCGAAGTACGACGGCGACGGCCGGCTCGTCGACTGGTGGACGGCCGACGACCGCGCCGCGTTCGAGAAGCTCACCGGCTCGCTCATCGAGCAGTACAACGCGCTCGCCCCGCTGCAGGTGCCGGACCACCACGTGAACGGCGCGCTAACCATCGGCGAGAACATCGGCGTCCTGGGCGGCCTGTCGATCGCCTGGAAGGCGTACCTGATCTCGTTGGCCGGCCCTTCGAGTGCCTCAGGGACCGAGCCCGAGGTCATCGACGGCATGACCGGCGCCCAGCGCTTCTTCCTCTCCTGGGCGCAGGCCTGGCAGCTCAAGGCTCGCGACGAGGAGGTCATCCGGCTGCTCTCGATCGACCCGCATTCGCCCAACGAGTTCCGCTGCAACCAGATCGTTCGCAACATCGACGAGTTCTATGAGACATTTGCGGTAGCTGAATCCGACAAGCTGTGGCTCGAACCCGAAGAGCGCGTGACCATTTGGTAGTTGAAACCCGAGACAACGAGCGTCGCGCCCGCCTGCGCACACCGCGCGAGGCGCGCCACCGTGCGCCTGGTGGAGTCGAGAACTTCACCAGGTCGTTCACCGCGCTCGGACAGGTCGCCTACGGCGGCGCCCGCGTCTCGGCCCACGTCGTGGACCTCCGCAGCAACCTGACGCTGCTCTCCATCGACGACCGCATCGTGCTGCCCACCGCCAGCATCGGCAAGATCCTGCTGCTGGTGGAGGTCGCGGCGCGCATCACCGCGCGCGACTTCGCCGGCTTCGGCATTCTCGACAAGACCCCCGGCGACGCGATCGCCGATTCGGGCCTCTGGCAGCAGCTGCAGGCACCCGCGCTCCCGGTCTCCGACCTGGCCGCGCTGGTCGGCGCCAGCAGCGACAACCTCGCCACCAACGTGCTGCTGCGCCAGGTGGGGCTGGATGCCGTGCGCGCCCGCACCGAGTCCCTCGGCCTCGCCCGCACCGCCCTGCTCGACCTCGTGCGCGACAGCCGCGGGCCGGATGACGCGCCCCAGCTCTCCGTCGGATCGACCGCCGAGCTCGCCTGGCTGTTCTCCACCCTCTCCCGCGGCCAGATCGTGGACCACGTCACCAGTCACCGCGTGCTCGGCTGGCTCTCCAGCAACGCCGACCTCTCGCTGGTGGCGAGCGCGTTCGGGCTCGACCCGCTGTCTCATCGCGGGGTCGACCACGGCATCCAGCTCATCAACAAGACGGGCACGGATGCGGGCGTGCGCTCCGAGGTCGGTCTGCTCAGCGGGCCCCGCACCGGCATCGCCTACGCGGTCACCGTGCAGTTCGACGACGACACCCTCGCCACCCGGCTGCAGGTGATCGAGGCCATGCGAACGGTCGGATTCGACCTCCTGGAATACGTGCACTGACCCTGCCGCGATCTACCCCCTAAGTGGGGGTAGCTGTCCTCCATTGGGGGGACGCCGCTGCTGATACGTTGTGAATTGCACAGCTGCGCACGGACCCGAAACCCGACCAGCGACGCACAACCGGAATCCGCTTCACCCTGGCAGTCATCCCGAATTACCCGAATACCGACGTTCCCCCCGACGTCCGCAGTGCATTCGGCGCGTCCCCCCAACGCGCCGTGAAGCACAGCCCTGCGCTCTGACGGCGAACGACGCTCCCTACCCAGGAGTACGCAATGAAGAAGACCATCGCCGCCATCACGACAGCGATCCTCGCCATCGGTCTCGCCGTCACCGGCGTCACGACCGCGAACGCGACCACCGGATCGGGTGACCCCGTTCCCTACACGGTCACCACGACGAGCATCACGCTCCCCGCGCCCGCGGTGTTCTCGGCCGCGGTGAACAACAGCGCGTCCATCAAGTACATCCCGCTCGCGCAGTACACGGCCGGCCAGACGTACTCGGCACTGCCGTCCGCGTGGACGCCGACGACCGTCAACATCCAGCTCCAGGGCACCGACGGCCATGGCCTCGCGGTCGAGGGCAAGTCGACCGTGCCGTTCGACTCCGCGCAGAGCGGCGGCGCGTTCCAGGGCACGCTGCCCGCGAGCGGCTACTGCATCGTCTGGGCACAGGTCGGCAACTACACCGAGCACTTCGGCGAGGGCGGGCAGGCTCCGCTCTGCACCGATCCGCCCAAGGATGCCGCGGCCGCGGTGAGCACCACTGCCGCCACCTGCAAGGCCGCCGAGACGCTCGCGCTCGGCACGCCCGCGAACGCCACCTGGGGACCCATCACCACGGCACCCGGAAGCGTCGCCGGCACCACCACCTACAGCGTGACCGCCACGGCCACCGCCAACCACGCGTTCAGCGACGGCACGAAGACCAAGACGTTCGCGGGCACGCTCGCCGGCAAGGTGACGGGCAACGCGTGCTCGTACACCCCGGCCTGCATCGATAACCCCACGTTCGCCTACACGTACAACGGCACCGACGCCGGCACGATCACCGTGAGCAAGTACGGGACCGCCACCGGCACGCTGTGCAAGCCGCTCTACGTGCGAGCCACGACCTGGACGTACGACACCCCGATCAACCCGGCAAACGCCGGCTGGCCCCAGACG
>JAODAU010000141.1 GCA_025463615.1 Microbacteriaceae bacterium
CGCTACGGGGGCCGTAGCGTAATGTATGGCACATGGCAACGGCTCTCGTCACGGGCGGCACCTCCGGCATCGGTGCCGAGTTCGCCCGGCAGTTGGCGGCCCGCGGCTTCGACCTGGTGCTCGTCGCGCGCGACACCGACCGCCTCGAGTCGATGGCGTCCGAGTTGCATGCCGCTTCGGGAATATCTGTCGAGCAGTTCTCCGCCGACCTGGCCGACCGGGCGGACGTGCAGCGGGTCGTCGAGCGCCTCACGGACGACGCACGGCCCATCGAGTACTTCGTCAACAACGCCGGGTTCGCCGTGCACTCCAGCCTGCTGGCAGCCGACACCTCGACGCACGAGCGGGCCATCGACGTGATGATCCGCGCGGTGCTCGTGCTCGGCGGCGCGGCCGGGCGGGCGATGCGGGCGCGCGGCCACGGGTCGATCGTCAACGTGTCGAGCAGCGCGGGCTTCATCACGATGGGCTCGTACTCCTCTATCAAGGCCTGGGTGCTCTCGTATTCGCAGGGGCTCGCCGTGGAGTTGCGAGGGAGCGGCGTGGTGGTGACCGCGCTCTGCCCGGGGTGGGTGCGCACCGAGTTCCACGGGCGGGCCGGCATCCGCATCTCATCGATCCCCGACTCGCTGTGGCTCGAATCGGCACCCCTGGTGCGCGCGGCGCTGCGTGACGTCGACCGGCGCCGGGTTGTCTCCATACCCACCGTTCGTTACAAGGCCCTCATGTGGTTTGCACGGCACATCCCGATGCGCACCAACCGCTGGGTCTCCGGCAAGATCTCCGGGGCGCGGGACGAGGAGAACGCGGCACCGACCCAACCGGTCGGGGCGTCGGATCCGAACCCTTCGGTGACTTCGACCGGGCAGGGACAGTGACGATGCCAGACAGGTTCACGTCGTCGACGATGGCGGGCATGCGCTGGGTGGCGCAGCGCGGCATCCTGCGACCCCTCGTCTGGCGGCTCGCGACGGTGACCGTGACCGGCACCGAGCGCCTCGACGGCCTGGATGCGCCGTACATCGCCATCGCCAACCACTCCAGCCACCTCGACGCCCCGCTGGTCATCGGCGCGCTGCCCAAGCGCCTCTCGCGCTACCTCGCCGCGGGCGCCGCCGCCGACTACTTCTTCGACGTGAAGTGGCGCAAGTGGCTCACGGCCCTCTTCTTCAACGCCTTCCCGGTCGAGCGCGGCGCATCCCGCACCCGCGTCGGCGTCTCGAAGTCGCTGCTCGACCGCGGCGTGCCCCTGCTGATCTTCCCGGAGGGCAGCCGCTCGAAGACGGGCGAGATGGGCCGCTTCAAGCCGGGGGCCGCATCCCTCTCCATCTCGGCGGGTGTACCGTGCGTGCCGATCGCACTGGTGGGGGCGTCGAGCGCGATGCCGCGCGGCGTGAACTGGCCGCTCAAGGGGCGGCTGCCGGTGTGCGTGGTGTTCGGGGAGCCGATGCGCCAGCACGACGGCGAGACGGCGGAAAATTTCTCCAATCGGATCGCACAGGCCGTGCGGCGATTGCACGACTCGGTGTTGCCGACAGGTGAGCCGGTCAAGGCACAGAAGGGCAGGAAATGACTATCGACAACAAGGTCGAGCACATGAAGTGGTGGGGCTGGGGCGTCGAGGGCGTCGGGTTCCACCACGAGGACAAGCCGCAGTTCGCGCCGTTCGTGCTCAAGGCGGTCGGTCTCGACCTCTGGAAGAGCGAGCCGGCGAAGCCCGCGCCCTTCGACGAGAAGGACTTCCCGAAGTCGATCATCGATGACGGCTTCCTCGCCACGCTGACGGCGATCGTGGGCGAAGGCCAGATCTCGACCAGCGCGATGGAGCGCGTCGTGCACACCTACGGCAAGAGCCTGCGCGACCTCGTGCGCGTGCGCTCGGGCAAGGTCGCCCGCACGCCCGACGTCGTGGTCTACCCGGCCGACGAGGCCGAGGTGCAGGGGATCGTGGATGCCGCGGTCGCGGCCGGTGCCGTCATCATCCCGTTCGGCGGCGGCAGCAACATCGCCTCCAGCCTCGAGCCGCTGGCCAAGGAGAAGCGCACGGTCGTCTCCCTCGACCTCGGCCGCCTGAACAGGCTCATCGACATCGACGAGGCCTCGGGCCTCGCCCGCATCCAGGCCGGCGCGCTCGGCCCGCACCTCGAGGCGCAGCTCGCCGCCCGCGGCTGGACCCTCGGGCACTTCCCGGACAGCTTCACCTACTCCACCCTCGGCGGCTGGGTCGCGACGCGCTCCTCGGGCATGCAGTCGGACAAGTACGGCGACATCGCCGACATCGCCCGCGGCCTGCGCGTCGTGCGTCCCGGCGGCGTGCTCGTCGTGCGCGCCATCCCGAGCGCATCGACCGGCCCGAGCGTGCGCGAGATGATCGTCGGCAGCGAGGGTCGCCTCGGCGTCATCACCGAGGTCACCGTGCAGGTGCACCGTGTGCCGGCGAAGCGTGACATCTACGCGTACTTCTTCCCGTCGTGGGATGCCGGGCTCTCGGCCATGCAGGAGATCTCGGAGAGCGATGCCGCGCCGTCGATCACCCGCGTCTCGGACGCCCGGGAGACGGGCTTCACGCTCGCCACGAGCAAGGAGTCGACCGGCGTCTCGAAGTTCATCTCGGGCACCGTGCTGCCGAGCATCTTCAAGGCCAAGGGCTGGAACCTCGACGACATCTGCATCTCGTTCATCGGCTACGAGGGCGGCGTCGCGCACGCCAAGCGCCAGAAGAAGCTCGTCGACCGCATCGTGCGCAAGTACAACGGCATGGGCGTCGGCAGCGGGCCGGGCGTGCTCTACGACCAGAAGAAGTTCGACACCCCGTACCTGCGCGACTTCCTGCTCGACCGGGGTGCGGCGGGCGACGTCTCAGAGACCGCGGCTCCGTGGTCGAAGCTCCGCGAGGTGCACGACAACGCCTATGCCGCCGCGCAGGGCGCGTACGACAAGCTCGGGCGCACCGGCTGGATCATGAGCCACCTCTCGCACTCGTATCACTCGGGGGCGTGCCTGTACTTCACGTTCGCGTTCGTGTTCGGGGACGACCCGATCGGCGAGTACGACCTGGTGAAGAGCGCGATCCAGCAGTCGTTCATCGACTCCGGCGCGACGGTGTCGCACCACCACGGCGTCGGCCTCGAGCACTCGCCGTGGCTGGAGCAGGACATCTCGACCCTGGGCGTCGGCCTGGTCGACGGCCTGTTCGCCAGCGCCGACCCGGACGGCAACTTCAACCCTGGCAAG
>JAODAU010000147.1 GCA_025463615.1 Microbacteriaceae bacterium
TCCAGCTGGCTGAGGAACGGGTGCGAGAGTTCGGCGGTAGCGGCCAGTTGTACGAGCGTGAGTCCCTGCGCCAGCCGCAGCTCGCGGATGCGCGCGCCGAGCAGTGCTGACTGCCTGTCGATGGCGACGTCGACTGTGGTTACGGGGTCCTCCAGACCTTGGGGGCGGTTCGAGCATCCGGGATGCGCGGGGCCGAGGCAAGTCGGTCTACCGAGACTTAACACGTCGCAATCGGCGCGTTACATGACGGAAACAGGGCGTCCATAGATTCGGTGATGTTGAGAGTATCAACATTCGAGAGCGGCCGGATCAACGGTGCTTACGGTCGCTCGATCAGTGAAAACCTGGGAGGCCAAGCACCGTGACCAGCCTCCCGCGCCGCCTCGACCTCCTCACCAACGCCACGCTCCCCGACGGCTCCGTCGTCGACGTCGAGCTGGCCGACGGCATCGTCACCGGCGTCTACCCCGGCGGTTCCCGGGCGGATGCCGCCTCCCTCGACCTCACCGGCTTCCTGCTCCTGCCGGCCCCCGCCGAGCCGCACGCGCACCTCGACAAGGCCCTCTCGTGGGACCTCATCGACCCGCCGATGGGCGATCTCGGGCTGGCCATCGCGTCGTGGCGCGCCTACTCCTCCGTGATGACGGTCGAGAGCATCGCCGACCGCGCTCGCGAGGCCGCCCTGCTCCTGCTGCGCAACGGCACCACGGCCGTGCGGTGCCACGTCGACATCCTCTCCGGCGACGAGCCGCTGCGTGGCGTCGAGGCGCTGGTGCGGGTGCGCGAGGAGTTGCGCGGCCTCATGGACATCGAGCTGGTGGCCCTGGCCGGCCCCGAGGCGAAGGATGCCGACATCGAGGCCGCCCTCGACCTCGGCGTCGACCTCGTTGGCGGTGCCCCGCACATCGCGTCCGACCCGGGTGCCGACCTGCGCCGCCTGCTCGCGCTGGCCAAGCGACGCGGGGTGGGCGTCGACATCCACACCGACGAGGCGCTCGACGGCGACCCCACGATCATCGAGTTCGCCGAGATCGTGCGCGACTGGACCGTCAACGTCTCCGCCGGCCACTGCGTGCGCCTCGGCACGCTGGAGCCGGAGCACCTGGATCGGGTCATCGCGGAGGTGCTCGCCAGCGACATCGGCATCATCTCGCTGCCGATCACGAACCTCTACCTGCAGGGCTGGGAGCACCCGGTCTCGACCCCGCGCGGCCTCACCGCGCTGCGCCCGCTGCTCGACGCGGGCGTGCGCGTCGCCGCCGGCGCGGACAACGTGCGCGACCCCTTCAACCCGGTCGGCCGCAGCGATGCGCTCGAGACCGCCTCGCTGCTCGTCACCGCCGGCCACCTCACGCTCGACGAGGCCTACGACGCCGTGAGCGTCGGCGCCCGCTCGGTGATGGCCCTGCCGTTCGCGGGCGTCGAGGTCGGCGCGGCCGCCGAGCTGCTCGCGGTGCGCGGCACCAACCTCTCGGATGTCATCGCCAACGCCTCCGCGGACCGCTACGTGATCCACGCCGGCAGCCTCGTCGCACAGAGCTCGGTGACGTACACCGTCGCCGAGCCCACCCCCTCCCCCGCCACATCCACTCTTCAAGAAGCGAGGTGATGCTGACCGTGTCAACGACAGCACCCGCCAAGCCGTCCACGGCATCCGCCACGGACGGCACACTGCTCGACTTCCACGACGTCGCCATGACGTTCCCCAACGGCACGGTCGCGCTGCAGAACGTGGACCTCACCGTCAAGCGCGGCGAGTTCGTCACCGTGGTCGGCCCGTCGGGCTGCGGCAAGAGCACGCTCCTGCGCATCGCCTCGGGCCTCGAGGTCGCCTCGAACGGCACCGCCGCCGTGCACACCAGCCGCATCGGCTACGTGTTCCAGGACGCGACGCTCCTCCCCTGGCGCACGGTGACCGCGAACGTGGAACTGCTCGCCGAGCTCAACGGCGACTCGAAGAAGGACAGGGCGGCGAAGGCGAAGGATGCCATCGACCTCGTCGGCCTCGGCGGCTTCGAGAAGAGCCTCCCGAAGCAGCTCTCCGGCGGCATGAAGATGCGCACGTCGCTCGCCCGTTCGCTCACCCTCGACCCGGAACTGTTCCTGTTCGACGAGCCGTTCGGCGCACTCGACGAGATCACCAGGGAACGTCTCAACGACGAACTGCTGAAGCTCTTCGTCGAGAAGCAGTTCGCCGGCCTGTTCATCACCCACTCGGTCTCCGAGGCGGTGTACCTCTCCACCAAGGTGATCGTGATGTCGGGGCGGCCGGGATCGATCGTCGGCACCTTCGACGTGCCGTTCCCGATGCCGCGGGACCCGGACATCCGCTTCACACCGGAGTTCGCGGAGCTGGTCGGCGAGGTCTCGCACGCACTCAGGGAAGGACACCACTGATGGCCACCGAGACGATCACCAACCGGGCCGAGGCCGCCAGGGCGCAGCGGATGGCGCGCCAGCAGCGGGCGTACAGCGGTCGAGCGCTCAACGTGTGGCCTCCCGTCATCGTGTTCGTGCTGCTCATCGGCATCTGGTACCTGATCGCTCTGTACTAAGACAAGGTGCAGAAGCTCCCGTTCCTGGTGCCGTACCCGCACCTGGAGCTCACCAAGTTCTTCGGGGACCCCTTC
>JAODAU010000149.1 GCA_025463615.1 Microbacteriaceae bacterium
CTCGAGCCGCACCGCGCCCACGGCACCACCCGCAGCGTGCTCAGCCTGGTGGCGAACCCGGTGCCGCAGCTGCGGCAGAGCCTGCAGACGATCGCCGACATCGTGGATGTCGACCCGCTCGTGCTCGGCTCGCACCTGGAGGGCCCGTTCCTCGCGATGGAGCGGCGCGGGGCGCACAACCCGGACTTCCTCAAGGAGCCGCTGCCCTACGACGTCGAGGAGCTGATCGGCGCCGCCCGCGGCACGCTGCGCCAGATCACGCTCGCGCCAGAGCTGCCCAACGCCCTCGACGCGATCGACGTGCTCGTCGACCAGGGCATCGCGGTCGCGATCGGGCACACGAACGCCGACTTCGACCTCACCAAACGTGCCTTCGATCGCGGGGCGCGCATCCTCACGCACGTGTTCAACGCGATGCCGGGCATCCACCACCGCGCGCCCGGCCCGATCGTGGCCGCGTTCGAGGACGAGCGCGTGACCGTGGAGCTCATCCTCGACGGGCACCATGTGCACCCGGATGTCGCGGCCATGGCCTTCCACTCGGCGCCCGGCCGCGTGGCGCTCGTCACCGACGCGATGGCCGCCGCGGGCGCGGACGACGGCGACTACCGCCTGGGCAGCCTCAACGTGTCGGTGCGCGACGGGCTCGCGATGCTCTCCGGCACCGACACGATCGCCGGCTCGACCCTGACCCAGGATGTCGCCCTCCGCTGCGCCATGGAGAACGCCCACGTCACCCCGCGCGAGGCGGTCACCGCGCTCACCGCCACCCCGGCCCGCGCGCTCGGGCTGGACCACGAGCTGGGCTACCTGCAGGCCGGGTTCGCGGCGGACGCCGTCATCCTCGACCACTCCTGGCACGTGCAGGACGTCTGGGCGGCGGGCCAGCTGCTCTAGCCGAGGGCGGCGGATGCCGCGTCCCGGGCGATCGCCCAGAGGCGGTCCGTCACCGCGGGCACGCCCGGTGCGTGCAGCCGGTTCGTCGCGAGCACCAGCGCGACTCCGCGCCCGGGCACGAAGCCGATGACGCTCCCGGTGTAGCCCGGGTGCCCGACCACCACCGCCGGGTCGCCGTCGAGCTCCATCGTGTAGCGGCGGAAACCGAGCGCCTGCCCGGCATCCGGCCCCTGCGCGAAGAATTCGGTGGCCACCGCCGGGCTCCAGAGGTCGTCACGCGGCGAGGCGAGCGCCGCGGCGAGCGAGAGCAGGTCGGGCACCGTCGAGAAGAGGCCGGCGTGCCCCGAGACGCCGGCGAGCGCGTGGAAGGCGTTGCCGTCGTTCGCGGACGAGCGGATGACGCCGGTGCGCCATCCGTCGAAGTCGCCCACCGAGTACGGCACCGGGTACGGCTCGCCGGTCTCGATCATGAGCCGCTCCGCGCGGTCGCCGATCGACCCGGCGGCCACCACGTCCGACGCCGGGCCGCCGTACCGCGTCTCCCGCAGCCCGAGCGGCGCGGTCACCAGCTCGCCGATCGCGTCGGGCAACTGTCGCCCGGAGACTGCCTCGACCACGCGGCCGAGGTGCATGAAGCCGAGGTCCGAGTAGTGGCGGCCCTCGCCGGGCGGGTAGCGCAGCGGCATCCCGTCGAGCCAGCGGTGCGCCGCGGCCGGGTCGCGCGTCTCCATGTAGAGCGGCCACCACTCCCAGAGGCCGGCCCGGTGCAGCAGCAGGGAGCGGATGCTGGCGCCCGCGGCCGCGCCGGCCGCCGGCACGTACCGCCCCAGCGGGTCATCCAGCGCGATCGAACCGTCGCTCACCAGCCGCATCAGGGCCACCGTCGTGAACGCCTTGGTGATCGAGGCGAGGTCGAAGGCGGTGTCCGCGGTCATCGGCAGGTCCGCGACGATGCCCGAGACGGACGCGAGCTCGCGCGCGCCGCCGATCGCGGTGAGCGTCTCGTCGCCCGAGCGGACGGCGAGGATCGCCCCCGCCGGCGCCGACTCGGCGACCAGGGGCGTGAGGATCCGGCCGATCCCGGCGGCGAGCGCCTCGCTCACGACGCCAGCCCCCGGATGCCGGTGCCCGGGCCATCCGCCAGCACCACCGCATCGCCGCGATACTTCGCGCCACCCTCGACCGTCGGCGCGGCGAGCCAGAGCCCGGCGTCCAGGTCGTGCGTGACGCCCCCGATCGCGCTCGCCAGGCTCGCGGCCGCCGTGACGCCCACCGTGCTCTCTATCATGCAGCCGACGATAACCCCCATGCCCACGCCCTGCGCGAGCGCCACCATCCGCCGGGCCTCGGTGAGCCCGCCCGCCTTGGCGAGCTTGACGTTCACGAGGTCGGCGGCGCGGCGACGGATGATCTCGCGCAGGTCGAGCGCGGTCCACGCCGACTCATCGGCCAGCACCGGGGTGTCCACGCGCTCGGTGACGAAGGCGAGCGCGTCGAGGTCGCGCGCCGGCGTCGGCTGCTCGACCAGCTCGATCCCGAGGCCGAGGCTCTGCCAGGCGGTGATGATCTCGACGGCGCCCGCGGCGGTCCAGCCCTGGTTGGCGTCGACGCGCAGGCGCACGCCGGGGCCGACGGCGTCGCGCACGCGCCGCATCCGGTCGACCTCGTCGCCGCCCGTTCCGAGCTTGACCTTGATGGTGCCGAACCCGCGGGCGGCCCACTCCACGGCCTCGGCCGCGAGCCGGTCGGCCGGGCCGGCGGACAGGGTCATGTCGGTGCACACCGCGGTGTCGTGGCCCGCGAGCATGCCGGCAAGCGACAGCCCGAGGCGCCGGGCGGCGAGATCGTGCAACGCGCAGTCGACGGCCGAGCGGGCCGAGGCGTTGCCGACCACGCTCGCCGCGAGGTCGTCGCCGAGGCGCTCGAGGTCGTCGGGATCGCGGCCGAGCACCGCCTCGCCGAGCGGGCCCTCGACCACCGCGCGGATCGACTCCGGGCTCTCGCCCGTGACCCGCCAGCTGGCCGGGGCCTCGCCCCAGCCGCTCGCGCCGTCGGAGTCGACGAGCTCGACAAGCATCACCCGCAGGTCGCGCGCGGTGCGCACCGCGGTGACGAACGGTCGCACCAGCGGCACCGGCACCTCGTGCACGAGCACCCGCTCGATCGCGGTCATGCGCGCACCCGCGTGGCGCCGATGCAGAGCACGGCAAGGAGGCCGGCCGCCGCCGGGATCCAGGCCGCGTCGCGAAGCCCGCCCGCGGCGATGACGGTGGCGGGGATGACCGTGCCGCCGACGGCGCCGACCGCGATGAGGGCGGAGACCTGCGAGGTGGAGCCGACGGTCATCCACTCGGCCGCGGCACCGATGAGCAGGGCATAGCAGGGGCCGCAAGCGAAGACCGCGGCGGCCTCGAGACCGAGCGCCAGGGCCGGGGATGCCGCCGTGACGCCCGCGGCCACGAACAGCAGCACGGCGATCACAGCGATCGCCGTGGCAGCGAGCGCCCACGGCCGGGCCCCCGCCCGCAGCACCGCGCTGCCGGCGAGCCGGCCGACGGTCATCAGCAGCCAGAACGCCGACGTGCCGACGGCGGCGAGGGCGGCGGACGTTCCGAGCGACACCTGCACGGTCGACGACGACAGCCCGGAGAGCGTCGACTCGATGCCCACGTACGCGAACAGTGCGACGCCGACGAGGATGACGCGACCGCGGGCCCTGGTGCGCTCGACGGCATCCGCCCGCTCCGGATGCCCCGCCCGCACCAGCACGGCCGCGACGAGGTGCGCGGCGGCGGCGGCCGCCAGCACCCAACGGAACAGCCCGGCCCCGGCCAGCACTACCAGCAGCGGCGACACCGCCGCGACCACGGCGACGGTCGCGGTGAGCAGCGCCAGCAGTCGCGCCACCCCGTCCCCCGCGACCTCGCGCGCGAACGCGGTGCCGCTCGCCTCGGCGAGCCCGAACCCGACGCCGGCGATCCCCGCCGCCACGAAGACCACCCACTCGGATGCGGCGACCGCCAGCACCCCGAGCCCGACCCCCTGCACCACCGCCGCCACCCGCAGCACCGACCCGATCGCGAGCCACCGCGCCAGCAGCGGGGCGCCCAGCACCCCGACGAGCAGTCCGCCGAACAGCGTCGGCGCGGCCGCCACCACCGACGACCCCACCGAGGCGCCGAGCAGCGGCAGCACCGCCGGCACGAGCGCCGCCGTCGCGCCCATTCCGGCGAACACGACGACGAGCGCGCGCCTCATGCCCCGGTGCGCCGGCGCGCGACCAGCGTCTTGCCCAGGCCGATCTCCGGCGCGCCGAACTCCTCCTCGACGCGCTCGGCGCCGGTCGGCTCCCAGCCGTTCCGCGCGTAGAAGGCGATCGAGGGCGCGTTGTCGCGGAACACCCAGAGGGTGGCGTGCTCCGCGCCATCCAGCATCAGCTCGCTCTCGGCCGCGGCGAGCAGGCGGCGGCCGAGCCCCTCGCCCTGGCTCGCCGGCGACACGTAGAGCGACGCGATGTGGCCGGTCGTGCCGTCGCGGGTGAACCGCACCAGGCCGAGCGGGCGGCCGTCGCGTGCGGCGAGAAGGGTCGTGCCGGGACGCGCCAGGGCGGAGCGCCAGAGGTCGCGCGCGGACGCGTCATCCATGCGGTCGAGCACGCCCGCGGGGAGCACGGCGGCGTAGCTCACGCGCCAGCACTCGAGGAATATGCCGACGACGGCATGCAGGTCGTCCGGCTGCGCGGTGCGCAGCACGACCTCGCTCACACCGTTCTCGCGGCGTCGGGCAGGTGGCCCTCCGCCACCGCGACGTGGCACGCCACCTCGTGCTCCGGCCGCACCTCGGTGAGCAGCGGCAGCACGGTGCGGCACGCGTCGACGGCGGCGGGGCAGCGCGGGTGGAAGCGGCATCCGGCCGGCGGATGCACCGGGTTCGGCACCTCGCCCCGCACCGTCGCGGTGATCGGCTGGAACACCGTCGGGTCGGGCACCGGCACCGACGCCCGCAGCCCCTCGGTGTACGGATGCAGCGGGGCGTCGAGCACGTCCTTCCAGGCGCCGAGCTCCACGATGCGACCGAGGTACATCACCGCAACCCGGTCGCTGATCTGGCGCACCATCGACACGTCGTGGCTGATGAAGATGTAGCTCAGCCCGAGCCGCCGCTGCAGGTCGCCGAGCAGGTTCATCACCTCGGCCCGCACCGACACGTCTAGCGCGGAGACCGGCTCGTCGAGGATGAGCACGCTCGGCTCCACCGCGAGGGCGCGGGCGATGCCGATCCGCTGCCGCTGCCCGCCGGAGAGCTCGTGCGGCAGGCGCGTGGCGAACGCCGGGTCGAGGCCGACCAGGTCGAGCAGCTCGGCCACGCGGGCGCGGCGCGCGTCGCCGTTCGCGCCGAAGCGGTGCACGACCAGCACCTCCTCGAGCGTCGACCCGATCGACTTGCGCGGGTTGAGGGACGAGTACGGGTCCTGGAAGACCATCTGGATGCGACGCCGCTGCCGCCGCAGCTCCGCACCCTTGAGCGCGGTGAGATCCACCCCGTCGAGGGTGACGGTGCCGCTGGTGGCATCCTCGAGCCGCACCAGCACCTTGGCCAGCGTGGACTTGCCGCAGCCCGACTCTCCCACGATGCCGAGCGTCTCGCCCTGCTCGAGGGTGAGCGACACGTCGTCGAGCGCGTGCACGACATCCGTCGAGCCGCGCACGGGGAAGTGCTTGACCAGGTTGGTGGCGACGAGGCTCATGCTGACCACTCCTCCGGGGGAACCCAGCACGCCGCCCGGCCCGCGCCGCGCTCCATCAGGGGCGGGGTGGTGAGGCAGATGTCGCGGGCCTCCAGGCAGCGGTCGCGGAAGGGGCATCCGACCACGTGCTCGCCCGGGAGCGGCGGGCGCCCGGGGATCTGGGCGAGCCGGGGCCGCTCGTCGTCGGCCGGGTTGGGCAGCGAGGCGAGCAGGCGGCGGGTGTACGGATGCTGCGGGGCGGCGAACAGCTGCTCCACCGGCGCGTCCTCCACGATCGTGCCGCCGTACATGACGATGACCCGGTCGACGAGGCGCGCGACGACACCCAGGTCGTGGGTGACCCAGATCGTGGTCATCCCGAGTTCGCGGCCCAGCTCGGCGACGAGCGCCAGGATCTGCTGCTGGATCGTCACGTCGAGCGCGGTGGTGGGTTCGTCGGCGATGAGCAGCGAGGGGCCGAGGGCGAGCGCCATCGCGATGACGATGCGTTGCCGCATCCCGCCCGAGAACTCGTGCGGGTAGGCGCGGGCGGTGCGCTCCGGGTCGGGGATGCCGACGCGGCCGAACAGCTCGAGCGTGCGCCGCTCGGCCTCGGCGTGGTCGACGCCGTGCACGAGCAGGGCCTCGCGCACCTGGTCGCCCACCCGCATGAGCGGGTTGAGCGAGGTCATCGGGTCCTGGTAGACCATCGCGATGTCGCGGCCGCGCAGCTCGCGGAGCTCGTGCTCGGAGAGTGACGCGAGGTCGCGGCCCTCGAAAAGCACGCTGCCGCCGACCAACCGAAGCGGGTCGTCGAGCAGCCGCATGAGGGCGAGCATCGTCACGGACTTGCCCGATCCGCTCTCCCCCACGACGCCGATCGTCTCGCCCTTGCGCACGACGAGATCGATGCCGTGCACGATCTCGGCCGGCCCCTTCTTCGCCCGGGCGCGGCGTCCGCCCGCGGGCTCGATCGCGACGCGCAGGCCGTCGACGACGAGCAGGTCGTCGCTCACGAGAGCACCAGCCCGGTCGGCGGCGCGACGGCCGGTTGCAGCCCGAAGCCCAGCGGCCCGGGCGTGATCGAGCCGAGGATGCTGGGGGCGCTCGCCCCGGTCGCGCTCGGCACGGTGCCCGGCAGCCCGTGTGCCGTGAGCCAGCCGATCAGCGCGAACGCGATCGCCTCCTTGGCGTCGCTGGGGGCGCCGAACTCATCGGAGCGCGCGATCGTGACGCCCGGCAGCTCGCGCGCGAGCCCCGCCATGATCACCGGGTTGCGCACGCCGCCGCCGGACGCGACGAGCGTGTCGACGCCGGCCGCGCGAATCTCGGCGGCGACCGTCAGCACGGTCAGCTCGGTGAGGGTGGCGAGCAGGTCGGGCGTGCTCGGCGCGGTGCCCGCCCGCTCGATCGCCGCGCGGACATACGGCAGGTGGAACAGCTCCTTGCCCGTGCTCTTCGGGGTCGGCAGCGCGTAGTACGGCTCGTCGAGCAGCACCGCGAGCAGGTCGCGGTCGACGGAGCCGGACGCCGCGATCGCCCCGTCCGCGTCGTAGCCGAGGTCGTTCGCCCCCGACCCCACGATCACGGCGTCGATGAGCGCGTTCGCCGGCCCGATGTCGTAGGCCACGGGCTCCGCGCCGCCGCCCACGATGGTCACGTTCGAGATGCCGCCGAGGTTGAGCGCGGCGGACCGGCCGGGCAGCGCCGAGAGCAGCAGGTCGTCCATCACCGAGACGAGCGGCGCGCCCTGGCCGCCCTGCACGATGTCGCGGATGCGCACGTGGGAGACGACGGGCGCCCCCGCGGCCTGCGCGATCCAGGCCGGCTCGCCGATCTGCAGGGTGCCGAGCGCGCGCGATCCCTCCACCCAGTGGAACACCGTCTGGCCGTGGGAGCAGACCAGGTCGACCGGGCCGGTGGCCGCGATCGCCGCGGCGGCGGCCGCGCCGAACTCCTGCCCGATGAGCGTGTCCAGCTCGCCGACCTCGGCGAGCGTCGTCGGCGCCGGCGGCAGCGCGGCGACCAGCCGGGCGCGCAGGGCCGACGAGTAGCCGGTGCCGTCGTGGTGCAGCAGCCGGCCGCGCAGCGTCGAGCCTTCCAGCTCGAA